>JBGSJT010000600.1:0-3931 GCA_041741715.1 Pirellulaceae bacterium
AGTGGCGCGGGCCATCTCCAAATTTCGCAACCAGCGCAGCGTGTCGACATTGAACACATCGATGCGATCGCTGAGTCCCAATTTTTGCATGCTGGCCAACATGGTGGTCACTGCTGGGCGCGATAGCTCAAGGATGATGGCGCGCTCGGCTCCGCGGCTGATCGATTCGAAAGCTAGAATGCCGGTGCCGCCAAACAGATCGATGGCGAATGTATTGTACAAATAGCCTCCGAGGAGACTGAAAACACTCTCGCGCGTTCGCTCCTTCATCGGTCGCGTGCCCGGGTCGCCGTTGTAATCGATCTTCCGTCCACCCAACTCTCCAGCCACAATCCTCAATCGCGTGGGGGCAAGCTTAGGCGGGGGAGGACGTCTCCGACTGGGAGCTGGATCGTTCTCGTCGCGCGAGACTCGATTTCGATTCATACAGGTGCTCAATTAGACTTTGTCTCAAAAGGTTGTCTGACGCTTGCAAGGCCGCCCCGGAATGTAACTTAGGCTATGCGCAGTGTTTACGCAATTCCTTTGCATTCGCGAGGCCAAATCAACAGACATCGTGAAGTTCTTGAGGTCGCCTCGACCGAAAGTTTCCGCGACCGAAAAATTAAGGCATTCGGGCTGAAGTCCTCGGGAAGAAAACTTGCCTTTGGTCCTTGCGCGGCAGACGATTGGAAACCAATTTCAGCAGGAGGGTATCCACCAAAGTGGAATTGCTCATGCTAACAAAATTCTGGCTCTTCAGAAGTATCTGTGGGTAGTCAATCGATTCAAGAAGCAAGTTAGATAGGTTTTTCAAGGCATGGCAGGGGAAAAAGGAATTGCTTTAGGCCAAAATCGTTCGATATTCAAAAACCAACCTCGGTAAAACATGAGTCCTACCGAGGCCCTGCGAGACATTCTTCTGAAGAGCCAAAAAATCCGTGAGTCTAGTCCGGCGCACGCTTGAGTCGGATGAACCTTATTTGTCCCGCTTTCCATGGCTCGACAGATTCCATCATCCGCAAGAACGCTGACTAGCCAGTTCTTTCAGATGTGCGGACTCAGCACGTCGAATTCTGCCTGCAGAATATCTCAATACAAACCTATTTCACTGAGGGTGAAAATGAAATCACCCACTAAACTCGCGTGCCTCTGGCCGGGTCTTGTATCTCCGTATCCGTGGCTCCACGCTCGATCGCGTGGAAGCCGTGGCCACGGGGCTTTCATGCGCCTACTCCCAAGGGCCAAGCACGAGCCCGTCGTTTCGTGCGAAGAGTCTCTGCCAAGTTCGAAAATCCGCACCTCCGTTCGCACTGTCAAACAGGTCATTCCTCGTAGCGGCATTCTGTTGCCGCGAAGTGTTGTCGATATTCTCACTGAGGAAGTGCACCGAGCCATCGGCGAAGGCGAATTGAGCGCCACCGGTATGGAAGCTTGCAAACGACTCGCGGAGCACTGTGTTTCCGGCGTTTAATGGAGGATTCAAGCGACGGTTGCCATGTCGTGCCGCACCTAGAGTGCAGCAGGCTGTCTTCGATGGTGTCGCCTGATACCGGCCATATAAGACTGGGTCCCATAGGAAATTGTAGGAGATCGTTTCTCCCAGCATGATGGTATTGGATGTTCCATCCGTAATACCACCCAGCTTGATTCCCGAATCGCGCGAAAAGACCCCATTTATATAGTTGGGTATGCCCACGGCTGCAGCTTCGTAGGGGCTTACGAAACTGTTGTTGTGTGCACCGCCACTGACGATGTAGCTGGTCGTGGCAAGCTGCACGTCGTGTTCAGGGCCGCTGCCAGGTACGGCTCCCTCTGGACGTGAAAATGGTTGACGCGATGCATCGGATGGACAGGCAAAGGACGGCAAGTTCGTACTCACTAAAACCGAATTGATTGGATTGAAAATGTCCAAATCAGTTCTCAAACGGTTGTACATATTTCCTTGCTCAACAAAGGGCAATATGGACGCGCTCCAGAACCAGCCCTGCTTCCAGGTTGAACGCGTGCCGGTACAGACCATGTCACTTCGACAGTAATACTGCGCCGAGGGGAACGATTTAAAAGTGTCATGATAGTTGTGCATTGCCAACCCAAATTGTTTTAGGTTGTTGGAGCAACTCATGCGTCGAGCCGCTTCGCGGGCAGCTTGCACCGCCGGGAGAAGTAGACCAACCAATACACCAATAATGGCGATCACCACCAATAGCTCTACCAGCGTAAAAGCGGTACGAGTCCTCGACTGAATAGGCATTCTCTAACCCCTAAAAGTAGACAAAACGGATCAACGAAAAACTTTAGCAATACATTTATAAACCGGGGACGCTCGGTGGTTGAATTACTTTCCCCTCGCCTGACTTTAATTTAAAATCGTGCCGATTCTTCCCCGGTTCGACTGTCACCTTCAGATCGGAACTACGATTGTATTTGGCTGGAACGCGTTCTGGAATCGAGATCTCTCCCTTGCCTTCCACGTAGTCGACATCGTAAGTCGAAATTCGAACCAGGTTCTCTCCCAGCGAAGCGCCTGCCACGTCTCGCGAGAACATCAATGAATATTCGCCGCTGGCATCGGTACGACCCGTGGCAATGCTCCCCTGTTGCGTAGGGGAGAATTCAACCCGAGCATCAGCAAGCGGCTTACCATCCAAGGTCACTTTGCCGGTTACCTGCCCCAAGTCGCTGCGTCCTGGACACCCTGCCAACAAAACAGAAACAACGATTAGAACTCGAGATAAGGAGAGACTTGCAAAGCAACGGTGCGTCGCTCGTTTCCATGCAAGCAGATACAACTTGCGAGCGCCACGGGTCTGGTTCAACAATCTCATTTCCGAAACTTTCATTTGCCAGTTTGGACGCAAAGGGACGCAGAATTCGCGTTCCCATTTAAGGGCAAGACGATGTGCGTATGAAGGCCGTGGTTGGGTTGCAAGTAGAAGGCTCACATCTCCTTATAACATGCGGCCAACGGGAATCAAAGCGAAATAGAACTCAGTTAAGGAAAATTAATTTTGCCGTAGTGGCACAGGGATTCTTCACATAATTCTTCAGTCGAGCCCACGAACTCCGGTCGAGTGAAGAGTTGTCGCGCAGATTGGTGATGGTCCAAACCATCCGTCGTCGAGATGATCGCAACGCACATTTTGGAGTGACTTGACCTGTGACTTATTCGCTCGCCCAAAGCATCGATCACTTCAAGCATGGTGGGCTCGCGCCCAATACCGCTCAGTTCCAAAAGCTTATTCTGGTGCCCTTCGTTCTGGGGTTCTATGGCGTTGCCCATTGTGACGCAATAATGTCATTCGTCCGCCTTCCATGCACGTTGGTCAAGTCGTAGTCGCGGCCAATGAAGTAAGGTAAAAAGCAATCGAGTTGGAACGAGTTGACTGTGGATCGCGAAAAATACCGCAAGCTAGTTGATACGTTCTTTGGCTGGGATCAGGCCGCGATACTGGAAGTGCTGGAAGAGTTGTTGGTCGCGGCTGCTGCCGAGGATGCACACTCGCCGGCCCGCATCATGTCGCAAAACTACGAAACAGCGCAGGCCAATCCTGAGATCCATCTGCTGCCGGGAAATTTGAAAGATGCCCGCGACGCGATCTTCCCTTATTTTTGGGGAACCGACAGTTGGAATAGTCCGCTGCATTTGGAGAACGTGCGCGGGCCAGCCAATCAAGCTTCACTGATCGGCGCGTTCGCTTGTCTGCTCAAGAACCCCAACTTGTGCACCGATCGCTACAGCCAGCGTTCCAATGAGTTGGAAGTGAAGGTCATTACCGCGCTGGCCAACCTGATTTTCTATCACACGCAAGATCCATGGGGTGTGTTCACGATCGGTGGCACCATCTCGAATCTGTATGGAGCAAAAATTGGGATCGAAAAAGTAATCCCTGGCGCGATGCATGACGGCTTGGGCAGCCAACGTGTGCTGGGGCTGTGTTCGACGGCTAGC
>JBGSJT010000601.1:0-13823 GCA_041741715.1 Pirellulaceae bacterium
TTACTCGCGACCCTCCCGCATGCGGGAGGGTACCTTGCAGCTTGATTTAAGTGCGCATGAATAATCCAGTTTGCTATGCTTTCAAACGCAATGCCGACCGGACGGAACTTAAGGTTTCTAGCACTAGCGCCTGCGGTTCACTGAGAATGCGCGGCGTACTAAACTGACAGCCGGTTCACCCGCGAGGCAAGCTCGCAGGGGTCTAAAAAGCGAAGACGACCATCCCATGCTTCATCCAAGCCGCAGAGCAACACACCACAGTCGCCTCATGGATCGACAATACTTACAGCGTCATGGGGCTGCGAATTGGGTATACCCTTCCCTCGTCCTCATCTCCCTCGTCCTCCTCTCCCTCGCCACAGGTTGTGCTGGCTATCAACTCGGCTCGGCATCGCTCTACAACCCCAGTATCCGCACGATCTACATCCCGATCGTCCGCAACGAAACTTTTCGACCGGAGCTGGGGGTGCAGCTTACCGAAGCCTTGCAAAAGACAGTCGAGCTGCGGACCCCCTATAAAGTCGTGGCCAATCCGAGCGCAGATAGCACGCTGACCTGTCGCCTAACATCGCAGACCAAACGTGTGATCGTTGAAGCTAATACTGACGAACCACGCGCCATTGAAAACATGCTCTCCGTCGAATTGACTTGGACCGATCGTCAAGGAAATCTGTTGATGGAGAACCGCTTCGTGCCGACCGGAGAGTTGTCCTTCTATTTTATTCAAGGGAGCGATTTCATTCCCGAAGGTGGTCAAAGCATCGCCACCGCGCAGTTGCGCGCCATCGAACAAATGGCCGATCAAATCGTTAGCCAAATGGAACTGCGCTGGTAAGTCGCTGACCGCTCCGCCGGTCAGTGACTTTAATTCTACCATTCTCCCTCGGCTCCGAATTTCTGATGCGCGGCTGCGCGAAACGCCTTACCTGCCTGCGATAGCCGCTCCAACAATAGCGGGTCTCCCTCCCCCGCGTGTCGCGCGGCAGCGATGACTGTGTTGCATTCGTTGGCATCCATGAAGCTGGCCGCCTCCAACAATCGCGATTCATCCTCAGCCGGGATGACCAGAAAGCCGTGCTTGTCGGCGTGGATGAGTTGTCCCGGTAAAATGCGTTGACCGAACACCTGTACTTCGCAATCCCAGCGGACCGGTATCGAGTGCGCATGTCCCACACACAACCGCCGGGCGAGTGCCTTGAAGCCCGCGTTGGTCATCTCGTCGACGTCCCGCACGGCCCCATCAGTGATGGTCCCCACGCAGCCCAACGCGCGATGCGTGTTGGCATTTACTTCGCCCCAGAACGAACCAATGACTTGAGGTTTGTCTTGATCTTGAACCACGACTATTTTTGGTCCAGGCTGGCTGGCAACGTATTGCCGGTAACGGTCCCAAGCATCGCGTAGCTGTTGGTGTTTGGCCTGCGAGGGTTCGATGACCAGCGTCACGGCATAGCCGACCATCGGTCCCATCTGCGGCATGAAATCTCGCGTCTCTTCCAGATTGATCCCCTCCCGCGCCACATCAGCGCGAGTGATCTGTTCCCAGCCGTTGTAGATCGTGGGTGTATTCCAGCGTTTCAGTTTTAAAAGTTCCGTGTGTGGCAGCGCCATCAAATTGGTTTCCTCACGTAAAAAGAATAACGACAGTCTAATCCTACAATACCAGCAGCGCGATCGAGGCGAGCAAGAGCAGTGCCCCACCGGTTCGCAGCAATAACACGCGGGGGGTCAAACTGCTATCACTTGCTTGTAGATATCTTCCAAACAGCCACACGGCGAGCAAGCTCCACAAACCGCGCGAACTGTAGACAACGTTCGACACGGCCACTTGTTGCCAAAAGGCGACGCTGGCCACGATGGCCAGTGCTTGGGCCGCGATGAAGAATGCGGCCCCCAACAGCGTCGGCCAAGCGGCGGTGGGAATATCGCGCAGCCGCTGTTCAAAGAACGGGAGTAGGCTCAGTGATAGCAGTGTGCTCATGGCAAACATGACTGGCAAAAAAGCACCACTCCCCCAGTGGCCGCTCCATAATTGAACACACACATCAAACAGCGCAAAGGCAGCAGCGCCACTAGTAGCAGTGACAATAGAAAATATCACTTGCCCGCGCCCCCGACCTCCATCCGTCGTATTGAGTAGGACCACTGCCAGGGTCGCCCCTAGACAGGCGACCCAAGTGCTGACAGGTAGCCCCCCCGCACCCAGCAGCCATAGAAAAATCGGGACGAAGACGATCTTCAGCCCCAACACCGGCGCAGCCACCGAGATCTCGCCACGCGCCAATGAAGCGAGCGTCAGTACTTGACCAGCCACATACAGCACAGCCACCACCAAGGGTTGCCACCACTGCTCCCAAGCTGGCCAGCGGTCTACCAGCAGCCAGAATGGTTGAAAGCACAGCGAGGAGATAACATTGCAAACGAAGCTGACGCGCCAGATATCGATCTGCCAACGCGCGGTCCGCTTCATTAGTAGTGCAGCCCCCGCAAACAGCATGGCCGCCAACAGTGGCAATCCCAAGACACCACCGGCAGTCGTTATGTCAACCAGCGTTCGTTCCCTGTTGGTTTGTAGGTCGTTCCAAGTGTTTGCTCGCCAATGAACGCGAAGCGCCGCGATTGTACAGTATTAAACAGGTCAAGCCGGACGAAACTTAAGGTTTCTAGCACCAGCAGGAATGGACAATTTGCGAGTGCGTTATCTTTTTGCCGCACATCTTTCTGTCGAATATGTAGAGACTATGAACGGGCTTGACTGTCGAAGTCAACGCAGCTCAGCAGTGGCCAGGTTTGGCACTCGCCCACTACCCAATACTTGGGCTGGATAGCCACTCGCTGGCGCGTCGAACTGATATGGTCGGTCTCTAAAATGGTATTTCCATATCGATCTCATTGCTGCTGAGTTGCGCTTCGCGCGGTATGCCGCTGAAGCCGATCCCTTCCCAGAGGGCGAGTTCATGTTCCTTTCGCATGTGCAGCAACAGCCCTTCGTGGGGACGCCCTTGCGCATAGGGAGCCGAGACGCTCTGCTCGCTGGCCACATACTGCGCGACTAAATCAATGATGCGTCGTGGATCTCGAGCCGATGGGGCTGCTGGCTCGAGCCAGTCGACAGGGAGTGCGGCGTCCCGTAGACGGGTGGGAAAAACCAGCACGCGAAATCGTTGACGACGCTTGGCTCCGGTAGCCGCCGTATCGTAGAAGTGAACAATCCCTTCTTCATCTTCCAACCAACTCTCCACGCCACTTCCACGAAATTGCATGGCCAAACCACAGGGGTTGATTCCATCCGACCGCACCGGCCATCGGTCACTCAGGCGATAGCCATCAGCCAGTGGTTCGACCGCTTCCATTCCATTCGGCTGAGCCGCGAGCAATCGTAGAGGGGGTTGTTGATCAATACTCGACTCCACCGTTCCGGCAGACTGCGCTGAATCGCGAAGATTCTCAGACTTGTTTGGATCGCGTTTGGGGTCGAACTCCCTCAATAGAAAGCTTTCGAGCGTCCATTGGTTTTCTATGGCGAGCAGGCTGTAGGCTTTCCAGAGCGTTTGCAGGTGTTGCTCTCCACGACCGGTCACGACCAACGACATGCAATTGCTGGCCGAAAGTCGACGACGAACCACATCCTCGGTAGCTTGCCGCAAATGAGTCAGCTCGACAGAGTTGGCGGTTTGCCAGTGAGTCCAATCAATCCTCTCACCACGCTGCCAGCTCGTCATCAATAACATATGGTCGCTAGTGATACGCGCAATACAATCGAATAACTGTTGTCGAATCTTGCGTGAGACTTCAATGAAGGCTTGTCCCTGTTGAGTCTGGGAACGAATAGCGGCAAGTCGATTGGGACCTTGCACGCTGCGCAATTTTTTCTCCAACGCTTCATTGAAACGCAAAGTGCGTTCCAATTCATTTTCGAGATCGCGGACTGGACCGCTTTGTCGCGCGGTGCGCGCCATGCGACCGAGTTGTTGCCAAGCGTTGATGACCTCCATTTCCACTTCTTTGTCGGTCTTGGACTTAGTCGATTTCTTGCGGGGCTGCACGCTGAACTCACCCGCTTCGGCGGTCACATCAAAAACCCAAGTATGATCTTGATTGAGACTACTGAGTGCATTGGCGAGTGGAACGGCCACATGCATCTCGATCGCGCGGCGCAGCGGTCGAGCTCCGTACTTAGGTTGATACCCCAGATCGCACAGCAGTTCCACTGCCGCGTCATCAAATCGCAACGTGGTGTCGCTGTACTTGAGTCCTGGTCGCTGGCGCAGCTTTTCTAATTCGCGATGAGCGATTTGCTTGACGATTTCCCTCGGGAGCGGTCGGAAGGGGACGATGCGATCGAGTCGTCCCAAAAACTCGGGACGGACGAAGCGACGCACCTCGCGCTGAAAATGCTCTCGCCAATTGACTGTCTCGCCATCACCGAAACCAACTCCACCGTCGCGAAATGTGTCCGCCCCCAAATTACTAGTCATGATCACCACTGCGTTTCGAAAATCGGCCAACCGCCCCTGGGAGTCGGTTAGGCGGCCTTCACCCAACATCTGCAGCAGAATATCAAAAACATTCGGATCGGCCTTTTCGAATTCATCCAACAAAACGACCGAAAAAGGTTGTTCACGAATCGGCGCGGTAAGCGTTCCATCTCCCTCTCCCGGCTTGCCAATTAACTTGATGGCCGACCACGGCGATGCGTACTCGCTCATGTCGATGCGAATCATGCGACTGCTGTCGCTATACAGCATATGAGCAATGGCCTTGGCCATTTCAGTTTTGCCAACCCCAGTCGGGCCAATGAACATCAACGACGCCAGTGGTCTCCCCGGTCGTACCAAGCGGGCTTTGAGAGTCGCAATCAGATTGACAATCAACTCCACCGGCTCGCTCTGTCCGATGACCTGCTGCGACAACTCGCGCTCAATGCTGGCTAGATCTAACGGAATGGAATCATCGACCAAAAATTGTGGCAAGCCGGTTTGCTTGGCGAACGCGCGGGCGACATCTTCGGCCTCAACCAGGCTGCCCGAGGGGAGACGCCCCGGCGGGAGACCGTCGGCGATGGTGCGCATAAGTTGCAACGCTACTGCCGGGAGTGCTGAGTAGGTGGCGAAACGCGTGTGGAGTCGAACCAGTTCCTCGATGGCACTCTCCGTAAATTCGATGTGCGTGCTAGCCTGTTCATGCTTGGCCGATGCGCTTAGGATCTCGCGAATCTTCGATTCGCTCTGCTCTTTGAATTCCATCTGTGTGAAAGCGCGGAGCAGCATGGGATCTTGTCGTTCAATAAACGCCAGTTGCTCTGGCGTACATTCGGCGATCGCCAACAGCTTGCCTTGCGCGATCGACTGGCGGACCATCGAGGCCACCCCCGGCTGTCCGTCAATCTTACCCGCTTCTAGTAGCTCAAACAGTGAACCGAAATGGATGATCGCCTGACTGGCGTGAGCTTGACGAATTAACTTAGAGCAACGCTGCTGCCACATCCCCAGTCCTGACATCCCCGCGACGATCCGTGCACCGGAGGTCGTCCACACACGTCGCTCCCCCAACCCGAGCGCCGCAGCCTGCTTCGCTAGACGGATGACCAGAGAAGTTTTTCCGACGCCAGCAGGCCCCACGATTAGCACGCTTTGCGGTGATTCCCCGACAAAATGATCCGCCAAGTCGACCACTTTTTCATCCAGTCCATGGAGCTCTGCCGACTTGATATTGGTCAGATCGCTGGCTGTCGCGCGGAGGGCCGCAGTCTGCTTGCGTTGGCGCCGCGCCGCATCCTCCTGTTCTGGCGGCCCACCGATGGGCAACTGCATGGGCAAACTACGATACTCGTAACCGCGCCGCACGAAACGTCCGCTGAGCGATAACAGATCGCGGTTCTCGGCCATCCGCAACAATGCCACTCGCGATTGTTTAGCTACCGCTTCATCATCCACGTCGGCCGGTTTACCCAGCAGCATGCAATTGACCGCAGGGACGCGCACCACGCAATGGCCGTTATCGAGCGTCCAACGAAAGCAATCCAGTTCGACTTGAATCGGCGCGCTCCACCGCGCATCGCGATCTTGTGGCGGGAGCTCGACTGCGCACCTCCAGGCATCGCACGTCGCAGGGAGTCCACCGGCAAACAGGTCCGTCGGCAAGGTTGTCGGCAGGACTTTATGTAAGCGACGGACAAGTTGTTTTTCAATAGTCTCCCAGCTCGCCCCTACCACTTGAATGCGCCATGGACCGAGCGGGCGCGCGCGAATCAGTTGTTCAGACAGGTTTTCGACCTGCACCGGGATGTGAATCGTAATCGTTTCGCTCATGCTTAGTTTCAAATTATCGAAGATGTTCGTGCGGTGTCGTAGACAAACCGTCCAGCCATATTACCCCATTCGCACCAGTTTGCGTTAGACTATGTGATTCCAGGTGTTTCATCTTTTTGCCGCACATCTTTTTGTCGGAAATAGCTGACGGCCGATAGAGAGTGAATTCCGTCACTGGCCAGGCACTGATCGGCGGAGCGATCAGCGACTTTCGCGTAAATCGGTGAACGATTACCCATCAACGAGCTTATAACATGAGCCAAAGTACCGCCCAACACCGCCAAGCGGCTCCCACGCGTCTGCTGTTTAGTGTCGTGACCATCAGCGACTCGCGCACGGTCGCAACTGACCTAAGCGGACAATTGATCATTGATTGCATGCTCCAAGCAGGCCATGAATTGTTGGAGCGGTGCATCGTTCCCGACGAGCCCCCCAAAATTGCCGCACATGTCGAGCGGTTGTCGGTGCAATCCGGTTTGGACGTGTTGCTGCTGACTGGCGGTACCGGCATCTCGCCGCGCGACCTGACGCCCGAAGCGGTGCGACCGCTGCTGGACGTTGAATTGCCAGGCTTTGGCGAGCTATTCCGCATGCTGAGTTACAGCGAGATTGGGGCTGCCACGATGCTCAGCCGAGCATTTGCCGGTCGTCGCGGAGCGGTGTTGATTTTTTGCATGCCCGGCTCGACTGCGGCCGTACGCTTGGCCATGGAAAAGATTTTAATCCCGGAATTGCCACATTTGGTCCACCACTCACGCGGCTGATTGGCCGTTGAAATCCGGTACTCCGCGTTTCAAAATCCATCCGTCAAAACTGAGTGTCACGTGGTGGCTTTGATGTCACACACAAACCGGACGGAAAGTTAAGACTTTCAGCACTAGTAGAAAACGCTCGCAGCCCAAACTCTGAGGAGTTCCTCAGTTTCGACGGTCGCCGACATTAACAGGCCAGGTACGAAGTTCAAGGCAATTGCGGAACATTAAAATTAATACGTTGCTGCTCCAACCAAGTGGCAAACGTACCAGCGGTCAACTGTCGTCGGGTTTCCTCCATGAGCTGTTGATAGAAGGTCAAATTGTGATGCGTCAACAAAATCGGCCCCAACATTTCCTTGGCCATGAACAAATGGCGAATGTAGGCACGACTATGTCGACAGGCCAAGCAAGGACAGTTGGCGTCAATCGGATTGGGGTCGTCGGCATGGCTGGCGTTGCGTAAACGAAGCGTCCCCTGCCAAGTGAACGCCAACGCGTTGCGTCCGTTGCGAGTGGGCATGACGCAGTCGAACATGTCGATTCCACCCGCCACCCCTTCGAGCAGATCGATCGGTCGCCCCACTCCCATCAAGTAACGTGGCTTGTCGACCGGAAGATGAGGCGTGGTGCCATGAATGATGCGGACCATTTCGCTGGGCGGTTCACCGACGCTCAGACCGCCAACGGCAAAGCCATCGAACGGCAGCTCAGTCAACGCCATCGCGCTGGCTTGCCGCAATTCCAAATCGAGACCACCTTGGACAATCGCAAACTTAGCTTGCGTTTCGCGCGTGGCCGCTGCCAGGCACCGTGCCGCCCAGCGCGTGGACCGCTGCATGGCGAGCTCGACTAAACTGCGCTCGCAAGGGAGGCCGACGACGTGGTCCAACACCATCGCAATGTCGCTGCCGAGTCGTTCTTGGATGCGAATCGATTCCTCGGGAGTGAGGTCGAGGAGGCTTCCGTCGATGTGCGAGCGAAACTTGGCACTGTGTTCAGTGATGGTGGCTCGTTCGGCCAACGAGAAAATCTGGAAGCCACCGCTGTCGGTCAAGATGGGACCATCCCAGCCCATGAAGCGATGCAGTCCACCCAGTCGCTCGATGCGCTCGCTCCCTGGTCGCAGGGCCAAGTGATAAGTGTTTCCCAGAATGAGTCGCGCACCGGTCGATGCAACTTGGTCGACGGTCAAGCCTTTCACTGTCCCCTGTGTCCCCACGGGCATGAAGACCGGAGTGTCGACCACTCCATGCAGCGTCGTTAAACGCCCCAAGCGCGCGGCAGTTGTGGTATCGACAGCGAGTAGTTCAAATCCAAAACCGCTGGCCATCGCCGTCAGGCACCTTTTTTCAACTGGACAGCGTCTGTGTTTGCGCTGGAGTCCAGGCTTTAGCCGCTCTTTGTATTGCGCTTGAAAAACCCTCGTTCCCAGGCTCTGCCTGGGAACGCACTGCACCGGAGGCTCCGCCTCGTCTGCCAAGGTTTAGCAGGCTGAGCCTGCAAGACAGTGGGTTCCCAGGCGGAGCCTGAAAACCAGAAACCCTCGTTCGTGACAACAAACTACGTGGTCCGACTAATCACCACGCGACTAATCACCACGCAATTTTAGCTCCATGCCTTCTAGTTTGGCGCGGACTTCATTCAAACTGGTAACGCCGAAATTTTTCGATTCGAGCAAGTCATCAGCCGTCTTTCGCATCAATTCAGAAATCGTATTGATCCCCAACCGCACCATGCACTTGCGCGCCCGAACGGATAGATTTAGGTCCGAAATTGGACGATCCAAAATGGCTTGCTGATCGGGAGTCAGTCCAGAGGTATCTAGTGGTGGATCGGGTTCGCGCTGCTGATCGGCAAACTGCCCCAAACCCAATCCCTTGGAAGAGAGCATTTCGCGAATCTCCAGCAGACTCGTCTCGCCAAAGTTCTTGCTCGCCAACAATTGCTGTTCGCTGGTGCGGACCAAATCTCCAAGCGTCTGCACTCCCATCTTCTGTAGACAGTTGCGACTGCGAACGGAGAGTTCAAAATCATTTACTGAGATACTCAGCAGTTGGCTAAGTCGCTCCGTCTGCCGCGCCGAATCTTCGTCGTAGAAGACATTGCCGGATGCTGCAGCGTCCTTCATGTAGAGCCGAGCACGAGGATGATCGGGAAATACGTCGAGCACGCGTTTGTAGCAGGCTTGGGCTTTGGAAAACTCATTGCGATCTTCGTAGACCACACCCAAATTAGTGAGCGTCCCCACGTGGGCTGGGAAACAGGAGGCCGCCCGCTCGTACATCTGCAGAGCTTGGTCATCCATGCCGCGACGATCGCTCTCCAAGGCCAAGCCAAACAACGCGCCAGGATGACGATCGTCGTACTGCAAGGCCCGGTTGTATAGCCGAGAAACTTCTTCCGTATGTCCATCTCGGACTACTACCGTCGCACCACGTTGGTAGTTGTACTCGGCGGTCTGCTCGGCGGGACCGAAAATGTTATCCAAAATGTCCATGGAGGCTTGTAGTTTGCCTTGGTAACGCAGCACTTCCGCCGAAGCAATCTGGCACTGGTCGGCGTCATACCCGGCCCCCTTGGCCGATGCAAAGTAGGTCAACGCGTCTTCGTATAGACCAAGCTGGAATTTGGTGCGGGCCAAATAGAACAACGCCAGCGCCCCTCCATCGGCATGCGATAGAGTTTCCAGCGCCTCGTCGAACTTGCCCAGCAAGTACTGGCTGACCCCCAATCGCACAGCCTGTGCCGGGCTGCGCTCTGGTAACTGCGCCAATTCCCCCACGGCATCGCGAAGAATGCCAAGTTGACTGTAATCTTCGGAAATGGTGTGGCAAATCTGCCGAATTTCGCTGGGGCCGAATGAATGATTGGAAACCACCATATCGCGCATATCAATGACTGCTGAGTCCGCCATCCTAGAATCACTCCTGGGTGTTCGTGGCTAATGTTGTCTGTGTGGCTGAGAGCCAGCGGCGGGAGTCGAACCCGCAACCCCCGCATTACGAATGCGGTGCTCTGCCAATTGAAGCTACGCTGGCAATAAACAGCACTTTAGGGGGGGTAGGTCGCGTGGTTTACGCACACCCAACGGCATTTCGCGTGCCACTCCCCCAGGCTAAGTTGGGAACCTAAAAATTTAACGCTTTTTTCGTCAAATCGTCAATAGGTCAAGTTGCTATTCGGGGAGCTTGCCCTGGGCGATTTCCTCTTCCCACTGGTCCATCAGCGGCCAATCTATGGCGCAAGTCCCAAAATCGGCCATGTGTAAATAACTTTGAAGTCGCGCGATTGTCTGATCGAGCATGGCATTCTCTTTGCGAAAGATCGGTCCATGACTGGGCAACAGCCACTGCACGTCGGAGTTGCGAATGCGTTGCAGAGAGCGGATAAATGCGGGGATGTCGCTGCCGTGATGGGCATCGATGGCCCCTACGCAGCCATCGCGATAGATATTGTCGCCGCTAAACAGCAAATCTCCCATGCGGAAGGCAAGTTGACTGTCGGCATGTCCGGGGGTCGACCAGACCTCTAGCTTCAGTTTGCCGACTTCGATCACCGAGCCTTCGTCGATGATTTCCTCAGATTCGACGGCCGGCATATCCAAGTGGATATTCTGAGCTTCGATCTCGGCGAAGGTCCGTAGTTTGTCCCCCGAGGCCAGCAGTTTGGCCGCTTTGGGATGAGCGCTCACCGTCGTCTTAAGCATTTGCTTGGCCAGCGCCAGCCCCTGACCGTGATCGACGTCGGCGTGCGTGGCCACCAAAGTCTTGCATTTCGATAGTGGGAAATCAAGCTCCCGCACCAACTCCACGATTTCCTCGACCGATTCCTCGTAGCCAATGTCTATGAGAATCCACTCATCGCCATCGAAGACCAAATAAACATTGCAGCCGATCATGTGACCGGCTTGAAAATTCAGTTCAATGACATTCGGAAAGATCGGCTTGCGTTCCAGCATCGGTGCCAGTTTCTCACTGCGGAGGAAAAGGAATACTGCGGAGGAAAAGGAATCACGAGGAGCATCTTGATAACGGATGTAGGAATTGTAGAGCCAACACCCCATCCGCACAAACCAGGCTGCAACAAGTTGTCTAGGTCTCACTCTCAGATCGCCTAGACCGCGCTGCGAAGCCTACCAGGACCATTAAACCAAAGAAGACTGTAATTCCAATGATGGTCGGCCCCGCTACTTCATCCTTCATTTTCTGGGACATGGCCGAACCGGCTGCGACCAACGCCCCGGCAACGGAGCATGCCATCAAAACATTCCACACAATGAGGCTCAGCCCACGCGGTTTCTCATCCCCCAACAGTTCGCGGCTGTTCATCATGAAGAAGAACGTGATGTAGGCGATCGGCAGGAGCATAGCACCGAAGGTCGATGTGAGAATCGCTAACCAAAACTGCGACTCCCCTTTCCATATCATGGGCCATAAGGCACCGCACAGGCCCGCCACGACACAGCCCAAAAGGTGTGCCAGTTTTTCGTAACGCGGCGGGGCCAGTTCGCGAAAGACATAGCCATTGATGAGCATCAGAATAATGATCGAGGAGAAGCCCATCCCGAGGACGCCCAGTCCAAAAATTAGCTTAGCCCAGCGCTCTCCCAGCAGTGGTGCCAGAGATTGAGCCAATTGGAAAGCATCGCGTTTGACGAGCGTTCCGGCTAATCGCTTTTCAGCTTCGGGGAGTTGAGCCATCCGCGCCACCCGCTCGGTTTCAGAGAGTTTTCCCCACTGCGACAGCGCTAATGCGCTCTCATACCGCGCGTCGAGCACTTCTGTAGGGAGCGCTTGATCCTTTTCGGAAAGTGTCCCCAGCCAAGCCGCCCGTTCCGCTGCGCTGACCGAACTGAGTGCTTCGCTCCCCAATTGCTTCTGGATGCGAGTGGTCAACACACCTTGTGCTCCACCAAAAATATTACTGGTCTGCATCACTTCGGGATCGTTGCTCAAGAAGGCATCGTCGACTTTTCCGTGAAACGAGAAGGCCGCCGCAATGACAACGCAACTGGTCACAATCAAGTAGGGGATAGCCATGCCAGTCGATAGGTCAAAGCGGGCCAAGCCGCGAAAGGGTTTGTCCCAACCTCGAGCCAACATCGAATAGGGGAGCAGAAAAGTCATGTTGATCCCCACCGCCGTGGCCGCCGCGCCAATCATCACGTCGCGTTGCTGAGCCACAATACTCCCCGACCAGAACGCACGCAGCGACTCGGGGGTTTGTTGCAGCAGTTCCACTACCCTTCCGGTCGGCTCGTTCCATTGATTTAGATTCGGTACAAAGCCCGCCAAGATGGTTTGCCATTGCAGCCCCTGGTTGAGCGTCAAATAAACCACGACACCAAAGAAGCAGACAACGATCATCCCCACCAAGGCCTTGAGGAACAGATCAAAGAGTTTTGAGGCCAAGCCCCGCCGTTCATTGAGCAGCACCAAGATCAGCGCTGCAAAGAAGAGCACCGCACTGGTGGCCAACTTCGAATTCAACGAACCGCCCAAGCCACCTGTCAGATTCTTGTCGAGCGCGTCGTAGGAGAGACTGAATTGTGGCATGCACCAAATCATGTTGGCCGCACTGGTGGCCAATAGCCAACCGCAACCGAGCACCGGGTTGATGTACTCATTGATCGCTTGAAAAGGGCGTTTCCCTGTCGACAGAGTCACATAGCTGATCGCCGAGAGCATGATGACTCCCATGACAATGGCGATCAATTGCAACCACAGCATGCTTGTTCCGCCGAGCACTCCCAAGAAAAGTGCTCCAGTGAGCGAACCACCTCCCAGGGTGATGGCACTTTGCAGCCAGCCCGGCCCAGACAGACGCGTATAGGCGGCCAGAATCGAAAGCCCGCCGCGCTCTTGGGCCGAGACCAACATCTCGCGGTTTTCCCTAACTCTTCCAGATTCCGACATCAAACATGCACCTTTTCAACGAACCTAACTTGCACCATTGCTGGTCAACAGATTAACTGGAATCGTTCAAGCCCGCGACAACGCGTGGGGAGTTTTGGCAGTTTTCTCCCGATTCGTGAATAATAGCTGTCGTAGCCACGTTCGCCAGAACGTGGACCTTACTGCCAGAGGAAAACAAGAAATGCCTGGAATACTGATTACGGAAAAGCTGACGATTCCCGAGCAGCAATTGCAATGGTCGTTCGCGCGCAGCAGTGGCCCAGGGGGACAGAACGTCAACAAGGTCAACAGCAAAGCGACGTTGCGGTGGACTCCCGTGGAGGGGACGCTCTCTGCGGCGGCCTGGAATCGGTTTCGCCGGGCTGCCAGTCGCTTTGTGACCAGCGAAGGGGAGGTGGTGATTCAGTCGCAAGAACATCGCGAGCAACTTCAGAACATTCAGGCGTGCCGCGACAAATTGCGGACACTACTGCTAACCGCGCTGACGCCCCCCAAGCGACGCGTGGCCACCAAGCCGACGAAAGCCTCGCGGCAACGTCGCTTAGACAACAAACAACGTCGCTCGGACATGAAGAAATCGCGTCAACCAAGGGATCTGCATTAGCGATTTAAGTCTAGTCGGACTAGCCCAGGCAAAGCCTGGGCTGGTGTTCATGTCGACTCGGGAGGCGGAGCCTCCAAGACAGTGCGTTCCCAGGCAGAGCCCTCTTTATCCTACACATCTTTTCCGGTACAATATTCGGGCCTGTTCTAGTATTTTAAGGAATCTTTGTCCAGGATGGACTTCAGTGGCATTGCAATGGATTGAAGATGAGTACGCGTCTCTGCACCTAGGTGACAAA
>JBGSJT010000602.1:0-2741 GCA_041741715.1 Pirellulaceae bacterium
GGAGTCTTGCATCGAGATCTCAAGCCAGCCAACATCATGATCGATGGCCAAGGCCAAGTGCGAATCACTGACTTTGGTTTGGCAACGATGTCAGCCGATGGCGAGAACGTGATCGGCATGTCGGGAACGCCGGCCTATATGTCGCCTGAGCAGATTCTGCGCGGGCAAACAAACATTCGATCAGACATTTACTCGCTTGGACTAGTGCTTTATGAACTATTTACGGGGAAAAGGGCCTTTAGCGCTTCATCGCTCGAAGACCTTCGCCGACAGTATACAGAGTCCTCTTCGCCGAGTGACCCAACGGATGTGATCCACGACTTAGATCCGGCGATTCAAAGCGGCATTATGCGTTGCTTGCAATCCGATCCGAGTCAAAGACCAGGGTCGGTTGATGAACTATCAATGTGGCTACCCGGCGGCGATGCACTCGCGGCCGCTCTGGCCGCAGGCGAGATACCATCTCCAGACATGGTCGCATCGGCGCAAGAAGTGCGACGGTTCGCGCCTTGGCAGGCTTGTGCGGTAGGTCTCGCCATTCTCGCGGGTATCATTAGCGTCCTATGGCTTTCAAAATATTCTGTGCTGGTACAACAACTCGTAACCGTTCATTCACCAGCGGTATTGAAGAATAAGTCAACGGAAATTCTCAACCGGTTCGGATACGGCGAAGCAATTCGCGACAGCGCTTCGGGATTCGTGTCACCGCAGCAATTGAATGCGGTGAATCTGACAGATCTGCGTTTATCAAATGCCTACTTTGAAGGAGTTTGGTTTTGGTTTCGAACAAGCCCGAGGTTTCTTACTAGCATTGCTCCTTTTGACCTGAAGGCACGCGTCGACGAGTCGCAACCACCGTGGGATGCGACGGGGATGAATGGTGTGCGGCTCGACGTGGCTGGCAATCTGCGTTGGTTCCGCCACGTATCTGGTGGATCTTCGATTGCGGCGCCCGCAGGTGCTGAGCCGCGATGGACGGACTGGTTCGATTACGAAACCATCGGTTTCGATCTTGGAGAACTGACGAAGGTGGGTGCGGTCGACCGTCCGCCGGACCCCTATGATGAATTGCAAGCTTGGGAGGGCAAAGTCGACCAACTGGGTATGATGCGTGTCACCGCGGCCGCTTGCGATGGAAAACCGTCCTACTTCTCTGTGGAAACGTCGATTCCAAAGGTGTCGACAGTCATCGACCCGCCGAAGACCGCTCTGGAACTGACGCAATTGTCGGTTTGTTTGCTGGCCCTTGTCTTCGCATACCGCAACATTCGTTCAGGGAAAGTTGATCGTCGCGGAGCAACCACGTTCGCTACAGCGATTGTCATTATCGAGCTAGCGGGATGGACTTTGGGGGCACACCACAGTTTCGGTTCTCATGAAGTGATGGTATTTTGGCTCGCCGTAGCCAATGCTATTCGCGAGGGCGCCCTCGGTGCAGTTTTGTACTTGGCTGTTGAGCCGCTGATTCGACGGACACTGCCTTCGACGCTGACAAGCTTCTTCCGAGTACTTCGAGGTAACTGGAACGACGCCCGTGTCGCGCAAGACGTCTTGATCGGAACGGCCCTCGGAGTTTGGTGCGCAGCGGTTCAACTCGCGATTCGAAGCCAATGGGATATGCTTTTTGGAATCGGGATGTTTGGCGGTGCGATGGGGGGACGCATGTTGCTGGCGGACATGACCACTATACTTCGCGAGTCGCTCCTGGTTTCCATTGGCTGGCCCGTCCCCTTGCTCTTATTGCACAAAGTAGTGCGTTCGAGCCACGTGGCCGTGACCGTATGGATTTTGGTATTCTCAATGTTATTCGGCGTAATAGGGCAGCTCCCAATCCACCTTTGGGTGCTCCAAGTACTCGTAATCAGCGCGATTGCATACGTTTATGTCCGACATGGGATACTTGGTAACATTGCCTTGGGTTTTACATTCGAATTACTGATCAGCAACGTGACGTCCAATACTCTGTCCAGCAATCTCGACAGCGGCTTCGTTGGCATCCTGGTCATTCTGTTGATATCCGGCTGGGCGTTGCGAAACGCGTTGCGGGCTCCCCACGTTCCATTGCCATTGCGGCCACGACTGGGTGCAGCCTAATGATGAACCCGCGAGATATTTTTACACGAGCAATTGAGTTCGATGACGTTCAACCTCGCAACGAATTCCTGAACTCCGTTTGCGAAGGCGATCGAGCCTTGCGACGCCGTATCGATGCACTGCTCGCGGCGCACGACGATCCAGATAGCTACCTAGAGCGGCCAGCCGCACGTTTCGACATCACGGCAACTACTGATGGCAGCGGACGCGATTCCGGGATATCCGATTCCTCATCGTCACATCATGGCCGATTCCTTCCAGGGACCCGGGTCGCCAGTCGGTACCGCATCGTGTCGATGCTAGGCCGCGGCGGCATGGGTGAAGTCTATCGCGCGGATGATCTTCGCCTGGGGCAGACGGTCGCGCTCAAGTTTCTGCCACCGGAACTTGCCAAGGACGCCAAGCGGTTAGAGTATTTTCACAACGAAGTAAAACTCGCGCGGCAGATCTCGCACCCGAATGTCTGTCGAGTCTACGACATTGGCGAAGTCGATGGGCAGCACTTCATCTCCATGGAATACATCGACGGCGAAGATTTGAAAACTCTGCTGCATCGAATTGGACGTTTGCCAAATGACAAGGGCATTCAGATCGCACAGCAACTTTGCTCGGGACTCTCAGCCGCTCATAACAAGGGAGTCTTGCAT
>JBGSJT010000603.1:0-5199 GCA_041741715.1 Pirellulaceae bacterium
AGCTACCCATATCGAACTCACCGGGGGAAATCCAAACAAACTGCATCCCCACGCTATTCGTCAATGACGATTTCGCTTCGCCAGTAAGTGTGTTTGGTTCTTTACCTGATTCTTGGAGCAAATTGGGAAGCAAAGTACTAATACTCAGGATCGCAACGATGCATATCGCGACAGCCACGGACCATTCGAACCGGAAGCCGAGGCTCGCCTTTACCCTGTCATCCACATGCTCTTCATCGGCAAAACGTACTGGTCGGGCTGCAGCGAGTTGATCGCAGTTCGCTGCCAACTTGCTGAGCGAACCAGACTCAACCGAGGTCGGTAAGGCCCGCAGGATCGAGTCGCAGTCTGGCCAGCGATCTTCAGGCTTCTTGGCACACATACGTTCCACGATGTCGCTAAGTTGTTGCGAAACATCCGGACGGAACGTCGAAACTGATGGCAGCTCCGTTTGTGCGTGGGCCAAAATGGTACGGACGATATTGCCATTGCTTAACAACTGAAACGGGCGATGGCCGGCAAGTAAATGGTACAGAGTACAACCCAATCCATACTGATCCGCCCGATGGTCGACTCTTGACGAATCCAACGCCTGCTCGGGAGCCAGATAGTCGACCGACCCCAAGATGGAAGCATCGCTAGTGATAGTACCTGCCCGCGATTCTCGAGCAATGCCGAAATCGAGGAGCTTTACTGTTCCTTCAGTAGTCAAAAACAGATTCGACGGCTTGATATCGCGGTGTACTAAACCGGACGAATGAATCTTTTGAAGTGCTGGAAGTACCTGCCGAGCAATGGATAAAACGTCGGCTTCATTCAGTTTGCCGTGATGATCGATTAATTGCGACAGGTCGCAGCCACGTAGTCGCTCCATCACAAAAAATCTAGCGTTACCTTGGCGGCCAGAATCAAGTAACGATACGATATGAGGATCAGCAACAGACGAAAGGGCTTGCAACTCGCGTTCAAATCTGGCAAGTGAAACGCTATCGAGAATGCCCAGGGGATTTAGCAATTTGACGACAACTTGTTTCCCTGAGACCGTGTCATGTCCATAACAAACGGTTGCCGTATCTCGAATAGAGACCACCTCATCGAGAGTGTACCCGCCAACTCGGCGAGGTATCTTCAGTTCAACGATTGGATCGATCAGACGTTTTGCATCCTGAATTCCCCTCTCGATCAACCCGAAGTCGCTGGCATCACTTACCATCACATCGAGTTCAGTTAGCTGGCTATCCAGCTGTTCAAGCACATGCAGCTCGTCCGGATGCGACTCGAAGTACCCGTGAACTGCGGCTTGCTCATCATCGGAAACCTGCCCGGCCAAATAACGTCGTAGAAGCTCGTCGTCCGGCTTTTTCACAGTTAATCCAATTCCTTGTCCGATAGTAACTGATTCATACGCTTCTTGATCCTGGACTTGGCAAGGTAGATGGAGTTCACGCTTATCCCTAGCTGTGCAGAGATCTCTGAAGTCGAATAATTCTCGAGCGTTGACATCTTGAATGCCTTCCAATCTGCTTCGCTAAACTCGCTCTGTACCTGATCAAGAACTCTCTGGAACCCGATACGATTGACGAGCGAGTTGCCTTCGTCTTCATCGACATTCAGGTCAGCAACTTCCGAAATCCGTACTACTGCGTCCGTCCCACCTTCGCCCCTTAGACCGCAAAATTTCCTCTGGTAATCGGCAACTCGTCGCTGTGTGATACGCCGTAGCCAGCCTCCAAAGGTAGCAGCATCACCACTCAGATCGAACTTACGTAGGTCCTTAACGACGCTACGGAATACGTCCTGACTGACGTCATATGCAGCCTGTTCATCGAGTCCTGCCTGCGTCGCCCAACGATGCACTTTGGGGTAGTACCTCTCCAACACCCTTGTCCACGCCTGCTCATCATTGGCTTTGATATGCATCAGCGTTTCCGATCCCAGCGTACTACGGTCCTCTCTATTACCAGAACTATCGGGCGGGTCTGTCAACATTTTACGGTTGGCCTACTGGTGGTTGTCTAACGTCAAAACTACATCGTGATTTTACTCTAAACCTGATTGCCGGATCGTGCCAAGATGGTCAAGCGAAAGCCGCCACGTCCCCGAAAGCCACCTGATCGCCAAGAACCACCGGCTCCCACGAAGCCCTACGACAAAGAGTTCTGGGTTCGCGGTCACTGGCAGTGGCGACGCAAGGAGCAGAAATGGATCTGGATTCCTGGGTATTGGAAGTGATTCCCAAGCCTGCTGGCAGGCTACTTTGCTCGATTGCTCTCGCGGCCAATAAATGCAGAGTAGCTTGGTTAAGTGCGAACAGGCATTTCCTCCTCGGAGCCATAACGCCATTGGAACCCACCGCTGAGCTTGGTCCTTCCTGTGCAGCACATCTGAATGGCACCTCGACTGACGCCGATCGATTGGGCAGCAAGTCTAGCGGTCGGAAAAGTTCGAATAAGCTTGCCTTCCCTGGAGTATTGTGAAACCGACTGATTGCGGTGGAGGATTCTCCCCAGAGGTAAGAGGCGTTTTGTAGCCTGTTTGGCAAACTGAAATCGGAGGCCGCAAGCATGTTCTCGAATCCCTCTGCAGCATCCCGAGATATCGGAGAAGTTCACCCCTGTAGCACGTGAAGCCGCTGCCGCTGACTCGAATTCTTGGAATCGGTTCCCTTCCTTATCAAAGACGACAACAGCTTTCTTGGTTCCAACTTGAACACTTTCAGAACCTAGCCAGTCAGCAATTGAAACCCATTCACCGGAGCGAGAGTACACTCGCTTCGGGTCTGCAGGAACACGATGCGGAAGCTCTCCGCTCTTCACGAGACGGTTCCATTCGGCGTTGCTTCGCAAAGCCAATGAATGCACCATTTGACGTGCTTCAGCAAAACTCATCCATGTTTCGGATTTATCACCAACATACGCATCTCCCAGAAAATCATACCAGCTCACCCAATTCTTGGTTCTTAAGTAGTGCTCCCTTGGATCTCTTGGGATGTTGTTCGGTATCTGTCCAGAGTCATAGGCTTTTCGGAACTCTCGCTTGTACTTGAAACCGTACTTTGCAAGGACTACCTTTGCCGCCGAATAGCTTAGGTAATCGTATTCCGCGTAATAGTCACGTACGATGTCATCGATTGATGTGGGGATTGGCGGTTTTCGAATCCCGAGTTTCACAAGTTGGCAGTTGATGAAAGCTGGCAATTCAGCGGGTTGCAATTTATTGAACAATTCGGGGATAACAAGTAATTTGACTCCTCGTCGTTTACACTCTCGCTTTTTGAATGCGTCCGCTTTCTTTCGGCTCCGAAATGCGTCTTCTGTCCGATGGAAGTGTGACACATAGGTATCGTGTTGAGCTCCTTGATGCTCGAAAGCGATGGCCAGTTCGGCATTGAAACCATCTAATTCAAGCGGAAATCCTTTCTCATAAACGAGCCACTTCGGACGCACAGAAGTAAATGTCTTTCCGAAGAGTCGCTCCAGATAGAGTCTTACGATCTTCTCGCCACGCTTGTGCGAAACGTTGCACTCATAGCACCAAGTGTGCTTGCTCATGATCTGCCGTGGAGATTTTTCAAAGATGTGCCCCTTTGAGCATTTCCATTTCAGTGCTCTATCCACTCGGTTGTAGCTGGTGCTGAGAAGCCTGCCGCCATACTGCGTGGCAAGCTGGTGCAAGTCGGCTAATCGATATTTGCGGTTCTTGTTGCCAATCGACTTCTTCGCACACTGCTGACAGCCTGATCCATTGAGAGCGGTACGAGCGAGAATTGAAAACTCATGTCTGCAAGACTTGCAGAACAGAAGAATTTTGTTCTCCACTCCCCGATACTGCACGGCATCGTAGCCGTACTTTTCACCGTGAACCACTTGCAGTTCGCTTAGAAAGTCTTCTTGTCCCTTCTGTCGTTTTGCACCTCGCGACTGTTCGTAGCATGCGGGACACCATTGGTTCTGTCTTTCGACATTTGATAGCAGATTTCGAAATCGACACCCACAGTTGCATTCCCATTCCAGATTCGTTTTGCTATTCACATAACTCATCGAGATGAGTTTGCCACCACGGGCTTTCGCGAGCCGTTGAGCAATTCCCAAATAGTACGCGGGCTTTTTGTCCTGATTTGAGTAGCAAGGACACTGGGTCTTAAGATGTAAATGTGTACTCGCACTCTGAGTAAACTGCCTCTCGCATCTCTTGCAGTAAATCTTGATTTTGTCCTTAATTCTGACAAACACCGTTTTAGAGTAATCGTATCTCTCCGCGTTCTTACCAATTTCCTTAACGGCGGCGATATAAGTATCCGTGGTATACCGACGGTTGTGCTTGGACTGGTTCGACGTTGACAAAACACACTGCCTGTTGAAATTGTTTTCCGCGAAAGTTACTAACAGACAACCGTTGTAATCGCCTATATTCGTAGTTCCTTGAGGATCTGTGCGATTCGAGTATCAAGGTCCTCCTTAAGCTCAACCGCACATTCCTCGATTAACTTTCCACTCTTCTGAACGGTTCGAGCTTTTGTGGACATATCGGCGATTCGCTCAGCCCAGCGACCGAGAGCTTCGACGTGTCCTTCAATCTTCGCCGTGTCCAATTCTTCTGCTGTTTCTTTTCGGACAGCGGCCACGGCCATTGCTCGAGCGATTCGGTAAGCAGCATCCAGATAAATTAACTTGTCACCCGAGGCAAGCTGATCTCGATCCACAGCCACAAAGAAATCATCGCCGATACGCCGGAAATCACCGACTTCGACCGGCTCAGTACCTTTGGACCATACGAATATTCCAACAGCAGCTTGGCGATTGGCCTTTGCCTCTTGTAGCTCCGCGACTGCATCACGAAGCCGCACTTCACGATCCTTCACTTCTATGACAATGTTCACTCCAGGTGCCCCTGTCGAATCTCCCATCGTCGCGAGCAAATCGCCGGTCTTGCAGCCATCAATATTTCCTGGGGTTCGAGCTACCAATGCTGGCTCATCTTCGCATTGGATGCAGAGTGGAGCAAAGAAGTCCTCATACAGTTCTTGCTCGAATCTAATTCCCTTCACATGCCCTCGCCTAGCCCTTAGGTTTAGCCACATTTTTTGTAGTACTTTGCTTTTGCGACGTCGTAACCTATGACCATTGGTAGAAGTTCTTTCCAGCCTTCCCAGATCACCTGCCAGCCTGGTTGATGATCGTGTTTTCGATTTTGGTGACC
>JBGSJT010000604.1:0-20837 GCA_041741715.1 Pirellulaceae bacterium
CGCCGCGAAACACGACTGAGGGGAGGGGGCCGCTGTGCGCGGCGAGAGCAAATTGACGTTAAAATGAGTCCATTGCTCACGACGAAGTGCTCCACAATCAAATCCGCTGAATCTCACGTCCTTGGTGAATAATGCGGGTTAATATCTTTAGCAACCATAAGCTCGGTCGTACCGATGCCGGAGATCATTTCTCGTAAATTATAGATCTCGTCTCCGATCCACAGCACCGCCTGCTGAGTTCCATCTTGGTTTACTGAGGATCCCACAACCCATCCGTCATCATTTACAGCCATCGCACTGCTCGAGCGATCGCCTGGCAGAGCTGCGAGTCGATTCACGCTTTCACCTTCCCATATCGACCCACGTTTGCCTCCAAACTGATCGACTGAATACCCAACGATTTGTCCCAAGTCGTTTATGCCAAACGCTTCGCTATCACAATCATGATGCGAAGTGAGTTCCTTCATCGAACCCGAGACATCAAAAACGAACGCCCGGTTCGACGTTTGATTGGCGAGCGTTGAGTACCCTACGACATTACCAGTTCTATTGATATCACGAACGTGTGTAGTGTTTCCGCCAAGTGTCGGCAGCTTAGTAGTTTTACCATCACTCCAAATCCAAGAATCAAATCCCGAATCTCTATAGTTTATGCCTGCGACCATAGATGAGTTGTTGATCGCCATTGGCATACGGAATTCCATTCCCCCAAAGTCTTCTAGAGCTGTTTTCTTATCGCCATCTTGCAAAAAGAGACTCGATCCGGTTTCAAGAATGAATGCGCCAACCGCGACTCCTTTGTCGTTTATTCCACCAATTCGAGTTTGCGGCTTTCGGAAGCCCACGACAGATTCTTTTTTTCGCCACAAAAGCGATTCAGTTGATCCGTTGACTTTCAGTTCACCGAGAATCAGGTCATGATTGTTGATGGCCAAGGCTACGGCGTTGTAGTCTGTGGATTGATCTAAGATAGAGAGTTGAAAAGACGACGGGGTGCTCGAGTCGCCATCAGCGAGTTTCTTGATGTTTTCTTGCTTCGTCGTAGTTGCAGCCGTGTCTTGGGCTTCGACGAATGCCGCACTAAATGCGATCGTTATCAAAGCAACGATTGCGGCAACAGTATCCTTGGTTACACGGTAGAAAAGTGAAAGGCTTTTCATGGTTTCTGGTTTTTTTGTTAAAGAGTTAATTCGAAAGAATATAATTGGGATAAGGACATGCGATTTGTACGATGCCTCGCTTTACATTGGAGCGAGTTTACATAAACGATTCGAAATCTGGGCGTTTGCCTAGTTCACCGCGAAGTTTCTCATAGACTCGAAATAGCTGGCTGCGGACAGAACTTTCACTGCGTTCTAGCAGATCGGCGATTTCTGAATTAGTAAGCTCTTTAACGAAGCGAAGTTCGACGATCATTTGCTCCTGTTGGCTCAGGTGTTGATTGACAAGCGGCCATAACTCTTGGAGGATCGATAGTTGGCTCGGGGTTTTCTCTGACTTGGTCAGTTCGCCAAGTAAGTTCATCGATGACTGAGGCGCGGTGTTGGCGAATCCACCGTCGGGCTCACGTTTTTGAGCGAAGTACTTGCGTATACGGTCGATCAGCGTTCGCTGAGCTACGGATAGGACGTAGGCGTCGGTCCATTCGACTTGGCCCGCTGACTCCGTGAAAAGCTTTGCCAGCTTCGTCGCGGTCTCTTGAGCTAGATCTTCGGCAGAGAACGTCGCCTGCATTTTGGCTGGAATCCGTTTGCCGAATACCCGCGTGACTAGATTAAATACCGAAGTCGAAACGTCGTCTGATGTTAAGTTTGACTTTGGGGTGAGAAAAGCCTTCGTGGTGTTAGTCTGTCCGTTCATGAATCTGACGTTTCTTGTAGGCAAAAAGGTCCGAGCAACAGGCGATTATAGCGATTCGCTACTGTGTAAACGCAGTCCTCACGGCGGGCGCTTGCTCGCTTCAGAAATTCTTTGCGATTCCGGCAATCCGAAAATCTGCGGGATTGCGGAGCGCGGCGTAGATTAATTCCGTTTCCTGGGAAAGGGGCACCTGACCGAAAGTGTCCGTTGCACCGGTTTGCCGGTCACTTGCCAAGTGTCGTCCCGGCCATTTTTTCTTTCCTACTCTGAGGTCCATCGACATGACAGCCAATCGTTTGATAACGCTCGCAATTCTGGTTTTTGCCGGATGGTTCTTTTTCGACTCAGGATCCAAAACGCTTCCAGATCCCGCGTCCGGCTCATCAGAAATATCGTCGAATACTTCAGCGAGGGACAATGAGGCCGACACGGTGGCTAGTCGGCAAGTGCCGAGCGGCAAGCCAGCCTCCGAAGCAGTTGTGTTGAGCGGTGATAATGGCGAGTCAGTCATTGGCGCCAAAGACATTCCCGACAACAGACCGCTGCCTGCGGCAAAGCATCGCAGTGACGGCATTTTCGAGAGGACTCTGGGTGAGCACTTCCGCTCGCATCCGGCGACGGCCGAAAGAATCCTGCACCTGCGGCAGCTAGGCAAGGTTGCGAGAAGGGAAGTGCCAGATGACTCAGGGTCACCACCGAATGGGGCCGCGAAGCCACAAGATGTTTTAGACGTCGCCGTCGACTTGAAAAACCGACTGCTGCGTGTCGGGTCGGAGGTTTTTGGCGAAGTCGTGGGGCCGCTTTCCATCGATCAGGAATGGGAGCTTGGTGATGCCGTACACAGGCAACTGATCGCCACGATGGATGTGGATCAGGCCGAAAGCCAAAGAGTGGAGAAGCTCGCCGCTCCATTACTGAGGTTTTTGCAGCGCACAAAGGGTAGAGAGTACACCTTTACTGTGATTCGGGACCCGCAAATCAATGCGTTTGCCCATCACGGAGGGCACATTTACATTAAGACGGGGCTACTGGAGGCGTTGCAGCACGATCACGAACTGCTCTTTGTTCTCGGTCATGAGGTAGGACACGTCGAACGGGGCCATTGTTCTAAAACGGCACTCTCGCAGGACGTTTCCTCACGAATTCTCGGCGGTTACGGCGATCTGCCGGCCAGCCTTTTGCAGCGATTCGTGGGACTTGGCTACTCCGAGTTCGACGAGCACGACGCGGATGCCTGGTCGTACAAAACGCTGCGGAAGCTTGGCGTACCGGAACGCGACATCGTCGAGTTCTTCTACACGCTGTTGCAGCACGAAAACGAGGCGGATGCGAAGCGATCCGAATGACCTGCGTTAATCAGACGCTTGATCGCCAAAGTCGGCGAATCGATCGTTCCAAAACCAAGCGTCGGGGAGTCTCTCAAATTACGAAACGGAGCTGCTCCCTGTCTTTCGGGACTAATTTCAACCGCCTATGATAGGGGGTAGAAATCGCTATCTAAAAGTTGCAATTTTACACAAGCCAACTGGGTCACCAAGCGTTCGAGATCACAAATGACTACACTTTTTTCGAAATTCTCCCCATTCCTGGTTGTCACGTGTTTGGTCGTTTTTGCTCCCAACCAGGGATTTGCCCAGAAAATAAGTTCAGATTGCAGCCTTCAGGAACTGACTAAGGCAGCGCGAGGTGCCGAATTTTATAAAGGCGCACACTATCCACAATATTTGCTTGGCAGAAGGTACTACGAGGGATCAGGCGGTGCTCCGAGAGACGCCGAGGCTGCTGTGAAGTGGTTTATTAGCTCAGTGAACAACGGTGGCGTAGGCGCATTGATGCATTTGTCTGCCTGCTACAAGGACGGAGATGGAGTTGCTAAGGACGTTGATTATTCAAATAGCCTTTCCGGTAGATACCTGGATTACTTGCGTGAAGAGGGGGGGGATCGCGAAGGTACCCACCATTTCGAACTGGGTAAGGTTTACTATCATCGAGGCACGATTGGATCACCTGACCATCTGAAGCAAGCTGTGCAAGAGTTCGAGATGTCCAGGACCGCAGGGAACACTGATAGCCTTATGTTTCTCGTGGCATGCTATCTGGACGGCACAGGTGTTGCCATTAGTAAGGACAAAGCTAAGGAGATGTTTTACTCATATCTTGAAAGACGATATCCAGACGTTCTGAGCCGAGTTAATGAGAATGACTCGCAGGCCAAGGCGGAAATGAAGACAATTTTCAATTCGGAACTCGGACGGCTCTACTACGACCATGGATGTTCGCATTGGGAGGAAGGCAGAAAAAAGGCCGTGCAGTATCTGAGTGCCGCAGCTGCGAGTAAAGATGAGTCGAGCTTGTCTTTGTTGGCAAATTGCTATCGAAACGGATTTGGTGTTGAGAAAAATGAATCGAAAGAAGCGAGTCTTCACCAAGAGTGGCGTGAAGCATTCGATGCTAGAGTAAATGGGAAAAAACTATCAGCGAAACAAAAGTGTGATGCATTCCTTGCGGCGGAAACACAGGTCAGCATTGCAGAAATCAGATCTGCGGTCGATAGATGGCGAATGATTGACCGGTTGATCGAATTCCAAATGCCTGGATTAGAAGACCGAGTAGAGTTGTCAGACGAACGAATCAGATCGATTGAAGAAGATGCCAAGTTGTACTTGACCTCAATTCGCGAACTTGAAGAATCCAAGCAAATAATTGAAAGAGCTTCACTCTTTGGTGGCAAATTAACTGAGCAAGGGATACGCCAAAAAATAGACCTGGAAAGTAAATGTAGTGCGATTAAAGATCGCATTGCATTCGCCCTAGAAGAAATTCCCAACAATGAGCTTCGAAAGCGAATTTCGGTGGAAACGGGTATCTCGCCACGGTCGAAGCGTGTTGCTATCGCGATGAATTCGCATGGCGTCTACTCTTACGAGCATGTTTCGGCTTTGGTGTACGAAGCACGTAAAAATGATTTAGCTGCGGGCAAGACCGGCGGCACAAGCTTTTTCAGTAGCATTCTCGATCTGATAAAATCCGATGGGTACAATCGAGTGCTCGCCAACGACGTTTCAACACTATCTTATGATGATGACTCGGAAAGGCTTTTGACTGCAGGGCTTCTAATGCTCGAGGTCAGTAGATTATTTGATGATGACAAAAAGCATACTCCAACTGACAGTGAAAAGGCAAAGCTGAAGAAGCTTCTTTCTGGTTATGAGTATTTGCTCGGGCGTATTGCTGACGAATACACAGCAAATTCAGAAAAAGGCACAAAGCGAATGAAAGATACAAGATCGGCGTTCGCCTACAGCTGGAATGCTTGTCAAGCGTTGATCGACTCTCAGTAATCCCCCGATGCCAGTTCCAGTCGAAATTGCTCCCGGTGACCAACCTCTTGAAATCGATGACTACGTCGTCATCGAGGAGATCGGTCGTGGAGCGATGAAGATCGTCTTCCGTGCAACGAACCGGCATACAGGTAGTGACGTGGCACTTGCAATTTTGAAGCATCGTTACCCCAATGCTGAGCTCAAAGCTAGATTCAAGCGGGAATCGGAACTGATGCAGCGACTGAAGCATCCGAATATTGTCTCGGTAGAGAAGAGCGGTGATTCCGAGGGCCAGCCGTTCCTCGCGATGGAGAATGTTGGCGGTGGCACGATTGCCGATCAATTGCTTTTCGGTACAGCAGACATGCAGCAAATCGCGTCGTGGATGCTTCCCATCTGCGATGCGATTCAGTACGCGCACGACGCTGGAACGATTCACCGAGACTTGAAGCCAGAAAATGTCTTGCTCACGGACGAAGGCGTCCCCAAGATCGCCGATTTTGGTTTGGCGAAAGCGGCAGCTCAAGATGAGCCGTTGACGCAAGTCGGTCAGGCACTGGGTACGCTTCACTACGTCTCACCAGAGCAATTGTGCGGCAACCAGGTGACAACAGCGAGCGATATCTATTCGCTAGGCGTAACGCTCTTTGAAATGCTTGTCGGTCGAAAGCAATTCCTCCAGATCACGAAAACAAATCAGTTTGGAGGGATAGCCGCGGGGATTGAGAAACGACGGGCTGAATCGAGCAATACCAGCGAGCAAGCATTCTTCGATATTTGCAACACTTGCATGATGACTGATCCCGCAAAGCGATTCTTGTCAGCCAAATTGCTCTCGAACGCGATCCAGTCTGTCATCGACTCGGAACCAGCGGAGGATGTCGAGCTAAAACCAGTTGACTCAAGCGTGCTTAAGCGTGGGTATGTGGTTGGTAATGCGTACGCGCTTGAGATCCCGTTAGATCAAGGTGCTATGGGCGAGGTATGGCGAGCATCCGCATCGGATCACGCACACAAGGTTGTCGTGAAATTCATGTCGACGGTTCATCGACATAATCAGACGGAAGTCGACCGATTTCGAGATAGTTTCAGAATCGTGGGCGCGATCCATCACGAGAATATTTGTCCGCTGTATGCGATGGGGACAGACCCCAAAGCAGGCATTTATGTCGTCATGAAATTTCATGAAGGCATTACTCTCGCTCAGTATTGCCAGAGAAAACGATCGCAAGGCAAGTTTTTCACGGTTCACGAAGTTTGCAAAATCCTGTATCCCATTGCCCGCGCACTTGACCATTCGCATAAGCACAACGTCTTGCACCGAGATGTGAAGCCAGCAAACATCATCGTGTCGGAAACAAATGAAGAACTGGTCCCTATCCTCATCGACTTCGGGTTAGCCGAGCTCATTCAAGCAACCAACATTGGCGAGTCGAATCTACAACCTCCATCAGGAACCTATCGATACATCGCACCCGAGGCATGGGCAGGAAAAGCATTGCAAGCCTCGTCGGATCAGTATGCTCTTGGCATCGTCGCGTACGAAATGTTGTCGGGTAAACCACCCTTCTCTGATGTGCCCGGCATGCAACTGTCGCACTGCGTGCAGTACAACCCCGTCCCATCATTAACTGGCCTATCAGAAACGGTTAATCGCGTACTCAACACTGCGTTAAAAAAGCAACCGAAAGAAAGGTTCGGCTCGTGCGTTGATTTCATTGAGGCATTAGACCCTGCAACCCATCCATCAACGATTACTAAACCACCTGTGCAGAAATCTCGATTGCAACGAATGAACCGTTGGCAGGTAGCGATTGCTCTGCTACTCGGCTGTTTTATTCTCGCTTTTTCAGTGTACCCATTGTCAGTTTTAGGTCCTCTGCCTCGACCTCCCCAGCCTATTGTAGACACGGATACTTCTGAAAAGGCGGTAGAGCGAGGTGAGTTCCTGCTTGCCAAAGGTAGCTATGAAAAGGCTATCGTGGAGTACAATCAAGCAATTAAGTTAGATCCATTGAATGACCAGGCTTTTTTTTCAAAAGGCGTAGCTGAACTTCGGCTTGAACGTTTTGACGACGCAATTCAAAGCTTCACACTCGCAATAAAACTAAACGGCCGGAATGATGTTGCACATATTGAAAGAGGGTTGGCTTTAAGCAGGCAAGGAAGGCAGACAGAAGCGATCGCGGATTTCAAAAGCGCTATAGGGATGAACACTAACAACCCAGATGCCCATCTCTATTTGGCGAATTTGTATCAGCAGCAGGATCGTCTTGACGAGTCGATTGCAGAGTATGACCAAGCGGTTGTAATTGATCCAAAAAATGAAGCTGCGTTTTACGGCAAGGGGGTAGCTGAATTGAAGCTTGGCTTATCTGGCGACGCTCTGGCAAGTCTAACAAACGCTATTGAGATTTCCCCGACAAGATCGGACGCATTTCTCAAGCGTGCAAGCATTTTCAAGCAGCGGGAGCTCTTCGAAAAGGCGATCGCTGACTTGAAGTCTTCGATGGCTCTCGATCCAGACAACATCGGAATTAAAGCAATGATCGAGGAGTGCGAATCAGAGCTCGATTTGGAGACTTCCAGAAAATAGCGAGCGCGGGAGGTGCCGATCGCGTTCTCTACTTCAATACAAATGAAAAAGTTGCCTCGATCAACGATTTTGCGACATGCGACTGGGTTTTCGAAATGCGAGTTAAATCTACGAAATTGCTCTGGTGTATCGTCTTCATGCTTAGCGTGACGGTGTCGCTTGCGCTGCTTGCAGAGCTGAAGGGATATGCCGTTTTACCCGAATCGAAATCAAAGCTGATCGACAGGAGCTGGGTCTCTAAAGTTATCGTCGCTGTTTTCGTTTTCAGCTTGACAGTGAATGCTCGAAATACCTGGTTTTTGGTCCGAGAAGAACAACATCTTCGCCACGGATTGCGAGCACGCCGTTCCAGTGGCGACTTGAACCTAGCAGGTGCGGGGTTGCTGGGGCTGCACGCCAATCGGATGAAGCAAATTTATGGAATGTCGTTTGATGGCGATATTTCCCAGACTGTATCCCTTGGGGCAATCCGAAGTAGCCTTTACGGACAGGAATGGTTTGTGCGAGTTGCAAGTCAGCTACTTCTGACGCTAGGGTTGATTGGCACCGTTCTAGGGCTGTCCAATAGTTTGGAGGGCCTTTCGGGTGCGATGCATGCTACCGTGGGCAGTTTGGACGTTTCGACGGACGCTTCCGTTGAGGGTGACTCGAGTTTAACAGCGGGGTTAACGAGTGCTGTAGGTGGTATGGCAACTGCATTCGCGACGACTTTGTTCGGTGCGATCCTCGGAGGTGTGTTCCTCAAGTTATTGTTTAGCTGTACGCAATTCCTCGCGGATGAGCTGGTGGATGAAATTGAGATTGTGACCGAAACACAGCTCGTTCCACTGCTACGTGCGTCGACTAGCGACCTAGCCGTACGAAGGCACGACGCATTGATGCTCCTCGACAAAACGGCGATGCGTGAGCAAGCAAGAATGACCTCAATGGCCCAAAGCGTTGAACAATACTCTGAACGCCTTGAAATGCTTATGTCGAAAGTCGCGAACATGCCACCGTTGCCAAAGTTGGATTTGCGGGGCTCGCAGAGCGGGGTATTGAGTTTTGTTGCATCTGCGAAATCGAACACGAACCAGATTTTTCTGCCAGTCGCATTCGGTGCGGCTGCTGCATCGCTCTGCTGGCTGCTATTCGCTCGGCTAGGGAGTTGAAAAAATGGAGCGTTCCTACAGCCACCGAAGTCAAGAACAAACGCAGTCGAGCGATGCATTGGCGGACATCGCTTTGAACTCGCTCGGACTGATCTTAATCGTGCTGCTCGTCTTTGTCGTTCTCTTTTCCAAGGCAACTCAGAGCGTTCAGTCGCAAGAAGCGACCACGGTTTCCGCTAATGCGATCGCGGGCTATCAAGTTGTTAAAGAGGAAAATCGCAAGCTAAAGCGTGAGCTAGACGAACTCGCTCTCGCCACGGAAAACTCAAAAGAAGGTGAGAAGACGTCTGATCTTTGGCGGTTCCGGATCGCGGTAGATCGCTTCGTTGATCATCGTGACGCAAGTCATCCAGCAGAATTGCAAATCGAATACTTCGTGCATTTGGATATGCATGGAACTCAGGTTCGCGGAACATTGTTCGGCGTCAAAGAGGATCCGGATTCAAATGAAAACGGATCAGCGACGCATGCGAAAGTCTCTGGGACGCTCGAAGGCGGTAACATGAAGATCGAACTGTTTTTCACCGGCGCTGCACTTGGTGGTAGCGAAATTCTCCAGGTGAAGCTGCAAGGGGATCAATTCACTGGCGAACTGTTGAGTGGTAAGCACAAGTATGGTTACCAAAACTATACTGGTAAAGCGACGGGGACTCGGTTAGTCGGTTCTGTTTTTGACAATGAAACCTAATTGCATCGGCAACCAATCGACAAGAAATTTGAATTTAGTTGATTATGAATACCTCATTGAGAATTGAAATCTAATGACAAAACGCAGCGTACTTAATCGTTTTAGCTTTGCTCTATTTGTCGTTGTTTACACAGCATTGAGCTTCGCTCCGGCCGTTTGTGCTGGGGAGAAAGTTGACGAGCTAGCAATGGAAAAAGCTTTGCTCGCGCACGTGCGACCACTGTTGGATTCACTACGAGACAAGAACGTCAAAGTTGTTGGCGTTCTGAAATTTGTTGTCAAGCGTGAAGGTCAAGAGCTTTCAGCAAGTGAAGGCACGCTAAATATGCGATTAGCGGAGAAGACAGAACAAGCTCTGGTTGTGGCAACGCCGCCGTCAGCAGATGCCATCGACCAGCAGATTGGTGTAGTGAGAAACGCATCGGCGACTGCGAGCGGAATCCCAGGTGCCACGCACTTGGACGAAAAAGATCCGACCAAACGCGAAAAGTTGTTCAATAAAAAGTATAAATTGGCATGGTCAATCGACGGGGAAGTCGAAGCCTTGCCAGATGCCTTCGTCTATGGCGTGGCGTTCATTCATGCCGATTCGATTCATATCGACATTGAGTTGAACGCGTTCGTCAAGGGTCAAAAAGAGCTGATTCAGCAAGCGGCATTTCGGACAGTGCTCGGTTCAGAGGATCAAACAAGCCTGGGTGAAGGACATCTTGTCGGTCGCTCAACAACCAAGCGCCAAGGCGAAGTCAGCAAGGACACATTCGAGGAATCCGCTCTTGAAAGTACGCTAAAAAGCAAAGAAGTGCCAGGTCAGCATGTTTTGCAGCGGGACGACGCTCCTGTGGCAATTCAAATAGCATTTGACGGCGTCAAGCAAGAGCTTCAGTTTCTTCGAGACGCAAAATCTGGCGGAATCGATTGCAAGGTCCGCGAACCGCGAGCCGGCCAAGAAGTCACATTTAGACTGCTGCGAAAGAACTTAGCCGACAAAGCGCGTTACGGTGTCGTGCTTAAGGTAAACGGAGAGAATACACTTTATCGCCAGCGGCTTCCCGACAGCCGATGCAGCTTTTGGGTGCTTGAGCCGAACGCAAATTCGTTGGTGGTGCCCGGATACCAAAAGTCGAAGGGGGCAGATGGGACTACCGAGCCATTCTTGGTCGTCGAAGGCGCGGACGCAATCGATGCGGTCAAGTTTTACGGACAAGAAGCAGGCCTAATCTCGTTAGCCGTCTATGGCGAAAAGACGAAAGATCAAGGCTCGGAAAATCTCGCTCGCGAAGACGAGCCCTACCGATTGATTCAAGACACGGTACTCCCAGACGTGACGGCTGAGAATGTAAGTCAACTGAAGGGTCAGCTTTCCAAATCCATCTTGGGCGAGATCAAGACACGAGGGATAATTGTCCCTGGTTCAGACGTAAAGAAACATGTCACGGTTGAAGTGAATTTTCAACGCGAAGACCGCCCATTTTTCTCTGCATCCATTCGCTACTATCGGCCGTGAGTCGGAGATTGTTGTCCCATGCGACTTGAATACGAGGAACGGATTTTCGACACATTTCGTTCGAAGGTCAGGGAAAGACTTGGAATTGATCCGCCGAGCAATGCTAGAAAAAAACGGTGGATCGAATTCGGTGACTTTTTGGGTGATCTATTCGATGTTGTATGTCCGTTCGTTGTCGAATACTTACTGTCATTAGATTGTTTGAATACCGAGGACGTCGAAAGCTCGGTCAAGCCGTTGGCTTGCTCTAATTTCTCTCTTCTCGAAACTAGGCTAGTCCTTAACTCGGACAGGGCCAGGAGTCTGGTCGAGCAACTTTATGAATTTGACGAGCAAGATATCATCGATAGCGAAAATGAGCACGAGCTTTTTTCACTTGTATTAGATCAAATACGAAACGGAGAGCCGTCACTTCAAGCAGCCGCATTGGTGGTCGTGTGTTCGCGTGTGGTTAATCAAAAAATCTGGTTTTATCCACTTCTAAAAATACGAGCAAATCAGATCGTTCCCGTAATCTCCATTGCTTTACGTTCCAGCAACAACTTAGTTCTCGAGCGTGCGGTTTTTGCGTGGACAACTTTCTGCGCTGGCAATCCAAAGAACTTCGAGCTGACCGACTATTTCCGTGTATTGGAGATTTGGGAGAACACGAAATCGGCCGAAGTAGATGATGTCGCCGCTGAAGCAGTTGCGCTTGTACCTGAGAGTGTTTGCGAAACCATTTGGTGCGGCAAAATTTGGAACAAAAAGATGGAAGGTCCATCCGACGAACAGATCAATCTGCTTTGGACGCGCACCGTTGAATCGATGGTTCGAGTGCTCGCTAAGTATCCTCCTCAAGAAATTTGTTGTAGGCATGATTTTCTGTGTCTGCTGGATTCCGTCATAAGCGGTGTACAGAGTAAGTCCACGCTGGTCGAGTTAGTTAAGTACTTAGCCAGCCATTCCAATGACGTACTTGGCCATAGGCTCAAGAGCGAGGCATCTTTCATGCGTCAGTTTCTAACTAAAGTCGATGCCGAAACATTCGAATGCAGTGAGCGTCAGGAATTGTATAGCTTTTTGCAGCCCTATTTTGGCGATAACTTTCGCTCTGCTGCCAATCGGTTCAATGTGGACTAGCAAGATGATTCATCGAGATACAAAAAGCTAATAAGTATTAAAAAAAACAATCTATGAACAGATCGAAATTTCCGGGACTACTCGTCGTTAGTACTGTGTTTACATTTGGATTGTGCTTTCATTCGTCACTCAAAGGCCAGGAGAATGCAGCGGTCGATGTCGCCATTCAACGGGCGAATGAACTAAGTATAAAAGCGCAAGAGATGGCCTATGCTGGACAATTTGATAAGGCGATTGGAATACAGGTGATCGTGGTTTCAGCCCTGGTCGAAGCCTTAGGTGAAGATGACCTGACGGTTCAGCTTCAAAAATATCGGCTCGGCACGTACATGATAGACAATGGGCAGCTCGGGGGAGGCATTAGCCTTTTGGTTGAATTGCTCAAACAACTGGATGAGACGGATTCCCCAGACCCGGTTGCTGTCGTAGCAATTCGAGCCAAACTAGGCAGCGCTTTAGTCGACTCGCGTCGATTTGTTGAAGCACGCGAAATACTGCAAGCCACGCTTGACGCAGCCAGGCTAGCATACCGCAACAATCCAATGAAATATGCGCAATGTGCCTTGGTTGCTGCTCACGATTTTCAGCGAATGGGTGACATCGACAAGGCTGAGGACCTGAATCGCGAAGTCGTTGATACCTCTGAAAAAAACGCCGACTGCCCAGCGTCTTTTCTGGCCGGAGCACACAAAGCTTTGGCACGCACTCTGATGGCAAACAACAAAAATGGAGAAGCCCGTCTGGAACTCGATCGGGCAATTGAAGTTGGTCGAGGCGGCGGTCAGTCGTGCGAACTCATTCTGGCGGTTTGTCTAAACGAGCTTGCGACGCTGCTGCACGGACAAGCGGATTTTGAATCTGCCAGCCAAAGCTATGGAGATTCAATTTTGCTTCTGCGCAAGCTACAGCCATCCGGTAGCATGATGTGCGCAATTTCCATTAGCAATTGCGGTCAATCGCTAATTTCGCAGGGGAAGCTAGGGGAGGGGATGGATTGTTTGTTCGAGTCAGTCGACATGGCAATCAAGTATCGAGAGGAGTCTTTGCTCGATTTTGCCGACATTCTTCGAAACGCCAGTTCGGGAGCTTTCGCCCTGAAGCGATACGATTACGCGATGCTCGCTGCAACGGAATCGTGCAAAGTGTTTAAAGCGATCGCTGGAGAAAACGACCATCGAACGGGAAGAGCACTCTACAACATCGGACTCAATTCGATGTTTCTGGGCGAGGGGCCAACCGAAGAATCGTTTCGCTCAGCGATTCAAATCCTCGACAAAGCGCTACTTCCTGAGAATCAGGAGCTTGCGGATGCGCACGAGGGACTCGGCATCTACTTTTCCGGCACAAACAACCGCAATGAGGCACTGAGGCATTTCGATAATTGTGTGAGGTATGCCTGTCGGCGTCTCCAAACCGTTCTGCCAACGCTCCCTGACGCAGAGCAAGCGATCTACGTGGATTACAACTTACGACACCTTGCCCCCGTGTGGACGTTTGCTCTTGATGATACAGGAGGCTCCGATGTTGCCAGCAAGTCAGCGGAGTGGCTGACGAACTACAAGTGGCTTGGGTATGAGTCCTCCGCTCGGCAAATCTCGCTTCAGCAATTGACCAAAGACAGCAAGCTCGCAAGTAAGATGGTGGAGCTTAGAAATGAAATCGCTGCCGTCGCGATGTATATACCCTCAGTAGATGAGCGTGCGGAACATCACCGACGCTACGCTGAACTGTCGCAGCATTTGGCCGTGGTCACGCGCGAATTGGGGGCTGAATTCGGAACTTCGACGACTGTCAGCCCGTGGATAAGTCTAGCTGAATTGCAACAGAGCATCCCAGGCAACGCAGTGTTTGTTGACATCTTGCGGTTCGTGCCAACGAAGTTTGACAGTAAAACGAAGCAAGTAGCCGTTTCACCGCCGCATTATGTCGCATGGATCGTTAGCGGCCAAAACGCCAAGGATGTCGATGTGGTCGATCTTGGTGAGGCGGAAGCGATTGACGCACGCATTCTTAAGATCCGTCGCTGGTTCCAAGTGACGATGGACCGAGATGAAATACTGCGCCTCGGCGGCGAAGATCTCGTAGCCAAAAAGCTGAATTTGAAACTTCGCGATTTAGCAAACCTAATTTACGCGCCGATTGCCCCATACCTGGACGGAAAAGAAGAACTAATTCTGTCGCCCGACAAAGATCTCTGGTTGGCCCCTTGGTCGGCATTGCCAATTGATGACCAAGGAAAAGTTTTGTTAGAGAAAGTTGCGATTCGTTTTGTTAACTCTGGACGACAACTAACGACACCCACGATCGCGACCGACATCGGCTCAAGCCCACCGATTGTTGTGGGCGACCCCGCGTATGACATCGCAGTTTTCTCTGAAAAGCAAGGGCAAGACATCCCCGGAGAGAGTGGTTCAACCGAGACAACTCTCGTGCCGGGAAAATACTGGACAGAACCGTTCGATCGACTCAGGGGGCAGAGTGGCGAGCCGAGAAAAATCGCGAGCCTTCTTTCTGAACGTAAGGGGGTAGCAGCGGAATTATTACTCGGTGAACGCGCGAGTGAATCGGAGGTGTTGAAGATTGTGCGTCCTAGCGTGCTGTGCTTCGTGACCCACGGGATCTTTCTACCCGACCCTTCACAATCTGATATCCAGAACCCTGGGCTCTCGATGCAAGGTGATACTCGCGCTCAATCGATCACACGAGCACAGCCACCGCAATCGGAACTCGGTGCCTCAATGAACCCACTTTTACGATGTGGATTGATCCTGGCTGGAGCCAATAAATCGAAAACGAGTTCAAGCTCCTTCGGTGACGGCATATTGACCGGACTAGAGATACTCGGCCTGGACATGCGAGGCACCGAGCTCGTCGTGCTATCAGCGTGCGATTCAGCCAATGGGGAAATCCGCAATGGCGAGGGAGTCAGCGGTCTTCAGCAGGCGTTTCACCTAGCAGGCGCGCGATATGTTCTCGGAACATTATGGAGCGTTGACGATCTGGAAACGCAAGTGATTACGAAATGGTTTTTCGAGAATTTGGCAGCCGGTGAGACCCCACCCGTCGCGCTGCGAAACGCTCAACTTAAATGGATTGAGGACCGCCGAGCAAACATTGGAACGCCGCACCCCGCATTTTGGTCAGGCTTGACCATTTCTGGCAACTAGCTATGGGCCAGTTATTTCTGGACAACAAGCAATTGCTGTCTGTAGCGGCTTAAAATTGAGCCAGCTTGACTGGTGGCAGCACGGACTACGAAAGTCTGCTTCCTGACGTTTGGCGAAAGGCGTACCCCGAAGCGAACCGGCCTTACCGTGAGGCGGAGCAGAAGTCGCGTCGCTTGACGACGCAGCAACGTCGTGTCCGCCACCGCGAAGCCAGGATTGCGTGATGGGCGAACTGACCGAGAGCATTCAACTGACTTGGGAGTATTACGACTTGATCCTGAAGTACGGCTACCCGTTCCCTCGCGTGCTTTCCTCGCTCAAACGCTGGCCCAAGGGCCAGGCGATCCGCCATGTGCGGATGAGCCACGGCGAACTTAAGCGTTGGATTGGCGACATGAGTCGTTTGTATAACCATCAGCAAACAGGCGCTGATTCGGAGGCGGTCTTGGAGCTATGCGATCAACTGGAATACGCCGCGCGAACCGGCGAAGGCGATTTACATATCTTGTGGTAGATGGCGGTGCCCTGCTCGCTACCAAACCGGACAGGTAGAACGCTTACCCCGTCACTCGTCAAACCTGCTTGAGTCACTTGACGGAACTACGGAGAACCCGGAATCCCGTTCCGCTGACCTGGGTGCCCGGCGGTTTACTGAGGCGGAACGCCGAGCGCGCGCCCCGCGAGCTGCTGATCCAGCCGCCGCCCCGATAGACCCTTGAGCCTACAGATGCCCCTTGTGGATCAACCGTTGGCGACGTCCTGTAATATTCCTCGCCATACCGATCAGAACACCACTCCCACACATTGCCATGCATGTCATAAAGTCCAAGCGCATTGGCGTGCTTTTTGCCGACTTCATGTGCATGCTTCTCGTTGACATCCCACGTGTTCTCATCAAACCAGGCGTACGTGCCCAGGGCGGCTGCTGAATCCCCAAAGCTATATTCCGTCGTCGACCCGCCCCGACATGCATATTCCCACTCCGCTTCCGTTGGCAATCGGTACTCAACGCGCTCCTGCGAACTCAGCTTGCGACAGAATTCCACCGCATCACTCCAACTCACATAATCGGCTGCATAGTTGCTACCTTCCTGGACAAAATTCCGCCAGATCCATGGACGCGTACCCATCACCGATGTCCATTGTCCTTGTGTTACTTCCGTGTTCTGAAAATAGAATGACGTGCTGATCGATACTCGATGCTGCGGACGCTCGTCATCCCTGGCAGCACTATCCTTGTCCAGAGAACCCATCTTGAACTCACCCGCTGGAATCAGATTCAGTGTCATGCCAATGCTATTGGTGATGACGGGCTCGAGACTTGAAACAACATGCCTAATGTCAAGGTTGTCGGTTAACCGTCCCTCGAACCCAGGCTGCTGCAAGCGACTGGTGTCTTCCTGTGCGATGAGTAAAGTCGGGATAAAAACTGTAAGAAAGGCAAGTAGTATCCCGACGAAATTCGTCATAGCTCACTCGTTACTCGGGGTGCAGTCGGGCAGGTAACAGCATCTGGAATCTGAAAAATTTCAGATTGCTATATGGAAAACGTGGCGTCGGTGTCCTAATGAGCGGTTTTGGTTAGCTGCCAAACATCTCAATCGGAACGGACGCCATTACTAAGCCTATCACAACTTTTGCGTCTCTCAAACGTCTCTTCGATGACAGCGAGCCTCAGTTTGCTTCTGAGCTTCTCGCCGTCATCTGGAGAGTCATCGGTAACCGTTTCATTGCAGCCCAGTGGTTTAGCCACCCGGCAAAGTCTAGCCAACATCCGGAAGCGAATGTTGCGTGGCGTTCAGGCAACTGACGCTGCGAAGCGTACACAGCAAGTGCAGAAGCCATGCTAATGAGCCTCGAAAGAAAAATTTACGTTGGAGCTTTCGTTTTCTTTTTAGCGGGAGCAGCGTGAATGATGCGGTCTTGGCGAGCATCGTCATCCGACCGGAGTCGAAGAACATGAGCAGATGGACAATCGGGCTGCCCAGGAACCTGGGAGGCCCTGCCATTTCCACGGCAACATCCCGGTCGGAGACACCGGGTTACCAACTCCAGGCTCGCCGCCGTGCAGACGGTGGCGACGAGAGAAACGAACTTAACCGACTGCAACCGTAGTATCGCGAAGCAACGGGAACGGAGCGACGCGAAACGAATGATAGGGAATCGGAGCATCTTGATAGTACCGTTAAAGCCGGGGAACTCTCAATCAGTGAGGACCCGTCCGAGGGAAGCGAGATGCCACATCAAACATCCTCGTTCTCGGTCGACCTGCTGAACATTCCATGCAGCCCGGCGTGGACGGTCAAAATTCAAAATCTAGTGAGCGAGTTGGTGGCGACGCCTTACAAACAACTTCGCAGCGAATTAACGAATCAGAAACAACTTTTCATCGACGAATCGCCAACCAAGCAGAAACACGTCAAAGCTTGGTTGCGGGTGTACGCTACGTCTATATTGGTACTGCGGGAGTACTTAAAGAACTATTTTTTTTCCGCCGCAAGTTCTTCTTGAAACACCTTGACCATTTGCTCGCAATTGAGCTTAGCTTGATTTGAGTCGTTTCTCAAATCAAGCAACATCTGAGACGGAAAGCCCGTCGCCCCTGAAGCTGCGAAGTCGTCACTGAGTATTCTATATTCCATGGAGTGTTTGTTTTCGGCAATCTCAAACACTCTGATTGATTTGAGTCGGCTCTCTCTCATGACAGATACAAACTTTTTCAAACTATCAATGTTTCGAACTATCAATGGGTTATTCCAATTCTTGACCGCGAATAGCAAGGCGTAGAAATCCAGAGGCTTTAAATCGAGCGCCCTGTTTATCGTGATTAGCCCTGCCGCATTCTCTCCCTTTAACTGAAACACTCCTTGAAGTAGGAGCGAGTCCGGATCGTCAGGTCGCACGTCCAGGCAATTTGCCAACGAACTAGAAAATAAACGCAGTGCAAACAGATTTTCGTCGAAAATCTTATCCCGAACGGCTTTCGGTACGTTTGAAAAGTGGCCGCCCGCAAAACTATAATACTCTTCGACACATGCGAAGTGTGTTATCGCAGTGATCGCAATCGTATAGTCTGCGTAAAAGTTTCGCTTATCGTCCACGGAATTGGCAGAGACTGCGGCTTGAAGGTCTGTTGACAGCGTCTTCATGCTATCGAGATATCCTTGCATCGCATTTTTGTCGGCAACTCCGCCAGAAGCTCTGAGCTTTTCTTGTGACTCTAAAACATGGATAAAAACCTGAAAAGCCGCCGAAAGCTTCTCGTCTGATTTGTTCTCCAGACCTTTTTTCGCCGATGCAAAGTCGTTCTTTGCCAAAGCTTCCCGCACATTACCAACTAGAGCGATATCGGGGACAACCGCCGACTGCTCTTGAGCGAATGCGGAAACGCTGCCTGAAACCAGGTTTCCATGCATTGCCAATAGAACGGCAGCGCAGGTAAGAAAGGTTTGGCGATAGGTAGTTCTATTGAGTCTCATGGTGCGTTTGTAGTCTGCAAAAAGCGAGAGAGAGCACTGCGGGAATGCCGTAGCACATGCTGACTCTGCTGCCTGGTTCTTCGGTTCGAGTTCTTCTCGGTTAGAATTTACTCGCGCTCGAACTACCAAGAAATAGGGCGAGCGAAATTGACCGGCGAGCTGCTGGGTTGGCTTCCGCATCGGCTCAGTAGTTCCCTGTGAAGCAAAAAGATGCCGTCTTTTACGGGGTCAAACTTTGCAAGCACTTCGCGATTTTTTTCGAACCCCTAAATCCGCAAGTCATTCTGTGTTAAGAACTTACGGAATTTGATTTCCTCAACTGGCCGGGAATGCCTCGCATCGGCTCGATACAAAAGTGAGGCGACTGTTTAGCGTTGGCCACATGCATATGCTTGCAGCCCTTCAGAAATTGCCGGCCAGCTCGAGCGCGATGCCACTTTTCTGCGTTTAAGGAGTCAGGAAGGCCATTTTGGCACACCGAACCCCACCCCGGAGCAAGGAAACGACATGAGAGAAGATACGACTACGCCTATAAGCACGAGCGAGAACAGGGATTGGTACGCATCACGCCTGGACGGAATAGGTGCACATGCGTCGAAACTGCAAAATGAACGTTTTGACATTGCGGTCAGCTATCTTGAGACGCACTGCCGAACCGCAGGGTCTGAAGGGCAGGACGTCGTCGATCGAGAGAGAGTGCTTCAGCAGCTAAATTCAATCGACTTTCATAAACCAGTGACGCTTCAAGTCGTCGAGCCGGGCGATAAACTTGTCCAGCACTCCCTGCGTGATCAATCGGACAAGGAAATCCAGCATTCAATTGGTGACAAACCGCGAACAACGTTCGAATTGAATCGCAAGGAGCAGTATGGCGAGCATTTTACAGACAGCGGCGTACCGACCCAGAGATTGGGAATGACGGATCGTGACCAAGCACGGTGCTGCACAGTTGAGAAGGAAATGGTTGTGCTGCAATCGCACACCCGAGGCACCGTGGATGTTTGGTCTGAAAATCGGCCAATTCGCATCCCCGCGGATCACACGGAAAATGGGACAACGATTGTGAATTGCGAACGAAAGTCAGAATCCAAGGCGCTAAAACCGACGAACGATCCAAAACTGGCGCGCAGTGTCTTCAGCCGATCGGGCACTATCGAAGATTCGCCGAAGAGTCAGCAAACACTGCAGCATCGTTCGGGCGGGTACGGTGCCGGCGGCGGGGTCCAGTATCATATCCCGAAGCGGGAAGACTGTCCCAAATTATGTCGTCATCAGAATCTGACACCAGTGAAGTCTCAAAAGCGAGGCTCAATCAGTCGCTAGCCCTTTTTTCGACACCTTCGAAGAACAACATGCCATCGATCCGATTTTTGAAGTCCGGCAAACGAATTGCAATCGAATCTGACCGTTTTTTGGTAGCCAGCGGGAACGGTGCTGACTGCGTTGTCGGCGATGCCCTGTGCGATTCGGAAAAGCACTGCGAAATCCAGCGTCTGCCTTCCGGATACCTGTTGGTTCCAACCGACGAAGTGTCCGTCAATGGAGCATCCCTCAAAGCTAGTGTTTATTTAAACACAGGTGATCGCATTTGCATCGGACACACTTTGCTGATCTTTGAGGAGGAGGCTGTCGAGGAGGATCAGACCCGATTGGGAAGCTCGCAGCAGCAGGCAGATGCTGGATTCGAGATCGCTCTGACCGATTCGATGGAATTGATCCTAGGGCGCGAAGCAACTCGCCAAGTTCACAGATTGGATCATCCGTTGGTTTCGAGGCGCCATGCATCGCTCATTAAGAATGGTCCGACAGCCATCATCAAGGATCTTGGGAGTTCAAATGGGACGTTTGTTAACGGCAAGAGAATTTACAAGACAACGGACGTCCAAAACCGCGACGAAATTGGGATCGGTCCTTTTCTATTCTTGTACGTCAACGGGAGGTTAA
>JBGSJT010000605.1:0-10396 GCA_041741715.1 Pirellulaceae bacterium
CCCTTACGCAAGCGTCCTGGCCGAAACGAACCTAGAAAGATAAAACGACGAAACGGCAAATACGAAAGGTTGAAAATGCCCCGCGACCAAGAAAAAGCAGCACTTTCCCCTTAACCTTGCGACATTCGGGGCAAGCCCGAAGCGGAGATCGGATTTGCAGGTGGCCTGAGGGTAGCTGCCAGTTGCACGCCCCGCCCGGGCAAGCCGGACGGAAGCGAAACAAACCGAGGTGCGGAATAATTTTGGCACTCATTATCAACGCATATTGAGAGTCAGTTCGCATTCGTCACGGAGCAGCTCAATAGTTAGTCGGCGGAGCCAAGAGGCGGGATAGGCAAATGCCTTATCGGCACAAACAAGGGCTGTGGTCTGCCACTGTTTTGCTTGATCAGCTTGCCCGGCTTTGCTGTGCGCCATAGCCAACGGAAACGATGTGTAGCATTTGAATGCATTCGTATTCTTCACGGGATCATCAATCATCGTCGACATGAGGACCTCGATTGCCTGTTGATATTCGCCAGCTCGATACAAGGCTGCGCCATAGGTTTGCAACTTGCCAATATATTCCGACTTGGAGAGGTGTTCTACGCAATAAGGCAAATACCGATCTGGATCTATGGCTGTTGAAAGTGCGCAAGACCAGCAAACTTTTTCGAAACTATTGACACTCGCTGCTCCAGAGGCGGAAGCAACTCGACTCAGCATTTCTTCGCAAACTTTTGTGTAACCTGGCACATCGCCATGTCTCAGTTGAATTAGCACCAGGTTGCTTTGAGCAATTTCGAGCACACTAATGCGGTTACGTTCCTCAGCCAGGAACTTCGGATCGCTGTGAGCGACGAATCTCTCATAAGTTTGAATGGCTTTGTCGAACCGCTCGAACTTCGTATAGGCTTCGGCTAGAATGACTAGTTGATCTTCACTGGCAGGATCCTGTTCGAAGGCGCTTTCGAATTCTTTGATAGTGACGGCCCATACCCTTGAAGTTGCTTTAGCTGTCTCTCTGCCAGCCAGCTTGAGCTCGCATTCCCGCCGAAGAATCGGAAATATCAATCGGTGAAACCAAGCGGTACGGTTGACCATCAGCTCAATCTGTACGACAGCATTTGCAAACGTTTCTACCGCTTGGTCATATTGTTCCAGATCGGTATACGCCATCGTCAAGAAGAGATCTCTAAACACATGCAGAGGTCCCTGCAACTGGGCGGCTGACAGAATTTCAATTGCTTCTGCGGGCTTTCCAGACCGATAGAGAATTTGGCCTTTGTAAAGTTCTTGGGTCGCCGGTGTGCTCGTCAACTTGGAGGGATCAAAATCCAGGTATCGCTCCTTTGGAACAAGCGACGATGCAATGCAAGCCTGGTAGATCCAGAACCTATTGCCGGTGAATGCATCCGCCGTAAGATCTGTAGTGTGCGCAATCAATTTGGAGTAGGCCTCTTCATCGCCTCTGTCTAGGTAGAGCAAGGCAAGAGCATAACGAACGGTTTGGTTCAGTTCGATACGTTCGTTTTTTCGACGTTTCCGCAAATCCTCCCAAACCCTAATTGCATTGTCATAGTCTCCGGACTCTGCAAATCCAACGCTAAGTGACATCGCAGTGTGTTCGTGTGCGGGCTCCAGTTGAAGGGCAACTGCCCAGTCACTCATCGCATCCAGCAGCCCGATATGAACTTTCTTTACCGCTGCCCGACTCCGATAATTGTCCGCGCTGTGTGGATCCGTCTCGATCCACTCGGAATACAGAGCGTCAGCCTTGCGCAACAATCGCCGGTAACCCGTTCGGAAATCTAAGTCAGGCGCATCCAGTTTTTCTCTACCACCAGTTCCGCCAACTACGAAATCAAGTCCTAGCGTGGTAGCATCTTTCGGGTCCAGCTCGAATGCCCGTTCGAAGTCTGCCAATGCCTTGCGGTAGTGTCCCAAGGAGTAGTGCAACGCTCCCCGGCGTTTGATTTTGTAAGCCGACTCATTGCGTGAGGCGATTTTGTCGATGAACTCCAGGGCTTCGTCGAGTTGCCCTTTCTGCTGCAGGCACTCCATCATTCCCGTATTGCTTCCACCAAAAAATGGTTGTAACTGCAAAGCCTTCTTGTACTGAACGATGGCTGGGTCGATATCGCCACGGTCGCGCAATATGTCTCCGTAACGCTTATAGGCCGCATGGTTGTTCGGGTTCTTAGGCTGTGCGGTCAGGAAAGCTTGAATTGCCTTTTCAGTCGAACCCACGCGAATCAGAAGTCCGCCACACCTGATGTAATCCAAATCGGTGATCGCTCGTTCCAACGCTGTCTCTATGTCGTCAGCGGCTGTCTGTTTATCATCGAGTGACAACTTGGCTTGGGCTCGCAGGCGATAGGGGGTTGCCGATTCTAATCCCTCCTCAATTGCCTGATTGCACCGCTCCAACATCGCGGCAAAATCGTCGCTCCATTCGTCCACCAAGCATCGCAATTCAAGTGCCAGCTCGGGATCGGATGCAAGTTCGGCTCCTTTCTTCCACGCCTCAATTGCTTTGCCGGTGTCTTGTGCTCGATACTTGTAGGCCAAACCAAGCGAGTGGTAAATCTACGGCAAATCGCCATTCATAACGCCAGTTTCCGCGCTCAACTCGACCGCGCGCTCCAGATACTCGATCGCCTGCTTGTCTTCCAAGTAGGCATAGATTGACCCGATCGAGGCCAACAAACTTGGGTCTTGAGGATTTGCCTGCGCATCGACTTTGAGATCATCGATCGCACCGTCAAAATCGAACATGGCCAACCGCGCCCAAGCACGTGTTCGCACAGCGCGGGAATTGTTGGGCTGTGCCTCAAGGACTTGGGTTAGACTATCGGCCACCCGGGCGAACTGCTCGCGTTCGTCCCGAATGACAAAATTGCTGATCAACAAACCGATAGCAGCCAAGACGAGGAGGCACGCAGCAGAGGTGACCAGTTGGGTATTGCGAGACGCCAATTTGCCTATCCGCTGTAGCAGCGTCGGTGGACGGGCTCGAATCGGTCGATTGTCCAAGAAGCGACGTAGATCGTCTGCGAGGTGTTTGGCGGTGTCGAAGCGATGGGCGGGGTTCTTCTCCAGGCCTTTAAGTACGATCGTTTCCAGTTCAGGCCGCACATAGCGGTTAAGTCGACGGAGCTTGCGCGGCTCTTCAAAGGAAATCCGCTTCAACAACTCTTGCCGATCGTCTCCGGGAAAAACCGGTTGCAAAGTTAACAATTCCTACAGCGACGCACATAACGAATAGATGTCGGTGCGATGATCGATGACGACTCGTTTGGCCAGCGCCTGCTCGGGACTCATGTATCGCAGGGTAGCCACCAAATCGCCGGTCATGGTTAGCCCAACGTCAGCTTCGATGATTGCCAAGCCAAAATCGGTGATCCACGGCTTGCAGCGATCGTCCAAGATCAGGTTGGAAAGCTTGATATCACGATGAAAAACTCCCTCGTCGTGCGCATGGTCGAGCGCTTCGGCAATCTGAATCCCAATCTCGGCAATGCTCTGCACATAGGACTTGCTCTGATGGCTATTCTGAGTCGACAGAGCCGATCTATGGGTTTCTGCCACAGCCGGAGAGACAACGGCTGATTGATTGCTCGATGACGGGGAGTTCGATGATTTCTTGTTTGAGTTTCTTGGGTCAACAGTGTTGACTGGCTGCCGTTGGTCGAGATGCCTGCCGGAAGTCAGATCGCTGGTTAGCTGCAAGGCTGCCAAGGGCTCGCGATCGGTGCGCTGCAGTCGACGCAAGTCATGGATCACATCGGCCAGGGTTGACTCTTCGATTAATTGCATGGCGTAGTAGTGGACACCGCGATCAGAGCCAATTCCGTGGACCGGCACGATATTGGGATGATGCAGCATTGCGGCCGCTTGTGCCTCGCTTTTGAAGCGTTTGAGTTGTCGATGGTCCAATGCACCTGCAAAGGGGAGCACTTTTAGCGCAACCTTGCGGCCCAATGAAAGCTGTTCGGCTTCGTAGACAACGCCCATTCCACCGCGACCAATCTCGCGAACGATGCGGTAGTCGCCGACGGCCGCCATCGGAGAGATCGACTGGCCACGCAACTTTCGCTGAGCAGAAATGTCATCCGCGCCGCTTAGCATCGTGCGGGAAATAACTGTCCGATCTTAAAAGTAGCTGCGGTCGCCAGACCGCCGGGAATCGACGTTCTGGCGAACGTATCTACGACAATAATTTCCCGCACGATGCTTAGTTGAGGCGCGATATCGTGTAGGAAGATCAAATTCTCGAGACAGCTTCGTAGTTGTTTGCCGATCGCTGGGTAGCGTTGAACGTAGCTGTCCACGCTGGGGTATTCTCCAGCCTCCAGTTCCGACAAAAATTGTTCGGTCGCGTGAACCAACTCGGAATTAGCATGGCTGCTCGCAGTTCCATCCAGATCTAGAACGGTTTTTCCATTCGCGTCGTCTTGAGACTCTGCTGCGGAATTCATTCACTCTCCTCCATTTGCGTGCGGAGCTGTCCCAAGGCGCGAGTCCAGATATTTTTTACGCTATCTAAGGAACGCCCCATGCGCTCGGCAACTTGCTGGAAACTACAGCCTTCCAAATGCCGGAGCACAATGACTTCACGATAGTGTGCAGGAAGTTCACCTAGTGCATCGGCCAGCAGCACCGACTGTTCTCGTTGCATCGCCTGTTGGGAGGGGGAAGCAGTTTGCGCTTGAATTGGCCAGCCGAGAAGCCATAATTCTGCGAAGCCAAGCCATTAATTCTTTCTCCGTTGAGCCGCGAAAAAGTTTGAATCCCTGTGCCGCCTGTACGAATGTTTCTTGGACCACATCGGAGGGTGAATTGCGTACTTGTTGCTTTCCTCCCAGCTTGAGCTTGGCCAGTAATTCTAAATACCGACGATAGGACTCGAGCAATTCTCCCAGGGCATCTTCCTGGCCACCCCGGGCGAGGCCTATCTTATTTTTGGCAGTCAGACACCAGCCTCAATCATCGATTTGGGCAACTTGGGCTCTACCGGAGTCACCATCTACGGAGCCAAGAAGGGGGATGGTATCTACTACGTCGCGAGCGCGGGGGACGTGAATAACGACGGCTTTGGTGACGTGTTCGTGGGTGGTGCCCCGAACATCGCTTATGTGATTTACGGTGCAGCCTCGTTGCCCAACACGATCAATCTGGCTCGTCTTGACCCCGTCGCTGGTGTTACGTTTACAACGCCAATCAGCGGCGCAAGTCTCAGAGGAGCTGGAGCCGGGGATGTGAACGACGACGGGATCGACGATTTTATCATCAGCACTCCAACCGCAGACCCGTTGGGAAGAGACCGTGCGGGTGAGAGCTATGTAATTTTTGGTAGCTCCGCTTGGCCTACGACGATCGATTTGGGCATTCCCGGGTCTGCGGACGTCACGATCTTTGGTGCCGACGCAGGAGACCTACTGGGAATTGCGTCCGACAAAGCTGGCGACCTGAACGGCGATGGGATTGCGGACCTGCTAGTCGTAGCTAGCCTAGCCGCAGGTATGGGCAACTTAAAGCCTGGTTCTGGAGAAAGCTACGTAATCTTCGGTCGCACGGATTTTAGATCGCCCGGACTGATCGTCTCTGTCGAGGATGCCACGACTATCGAAGGCTCACAGTTGGCGTTTGCGGTAAGTATTTCGTCAGCCAGTTCCGTCCCAGTTTCAGTCGACTTCTCAACAGTCAATGGAACCGCCTTTGCCGGCAACGACTACGTCAGTACGTCCAGCACGCTGACCTTCTTGCCGGGGGACCGCTGACACAAACCGTTTTTGTCTCAACGCTCGACGATTTATCACTTGAAAACAATCTGAGTCTCGTACTCGTACTATCCAATGAGGTTGGAGCGACAATCGTTGACAATCAGGCCCTGGGTACCATCACGGATAACGACTTCGGGCCTGCTACTAAATTTTATGTCGTCAATGACAATACCAACGACAAGGTCTTCAAATACACGCTCGACGGTACACTGGTTGGCGATTGGAAGCTGAATACATCTGGAGCCAATAGTCCAACTGGTATCACGATCGATCCAACGGGTGCTAGTCAATCGATTTGGATCGTTGACAACGGCAGCGACCGCGTGTACGAGTACTCCAATGCTCGCAACACGACCTTGGGCAAACTAACGGCCAGCGATAGTTTTGCGTTGGCTGCGGGTAACACAAATCCGCAAGGGATCGCCGACCCACCGCCGCCGACTGGAAGTCGAAACGAACTTGTTACAGTCAACGCTGTTCCGACTATCTCGTGAACGGTTACGCTTAGCATCGTGCGGAAAATTAGTGTCGTAAGTTTCGCGGCCTCAACGCTTGAGTTTTAGGTTGGTGCATTGATCTTATCGATGTCGATTCCTAGATTGCAGAGGTGCCCTGTCCGCGAAAACAGTCCGTATAATCTTTTTGCCGCACATCTTTTTGTCGACCACGTTGTAGGCTGAGCCAATTCCGATCCGGGTTGAAGTTGACTGTCATACCCAATCCACCGCAAGTGTCTTTCGACAAAAAAATGTGCGGCATAAAGATGCGGCGCTCGGCGAGGAAATACAACTCTAACGTACCACCCCTTGCATCAGAACGGTGCCTTCGAGAGCTTAGCATTGACCGACCAATAACTGTCGCGTCTTAAATGTAGCTGCGGTCGCCAGACCGCATGGAGTCTACGTTCTGGCGAACGTAGCTACGACAGTTATTTTCCGCACGATGCTTATGAACAGGGAGCCCGTTAGATTTCATCCTTGGCTCGGCCCACTAGCTCTCGAAACGTCGAACGAAGTGACTTGTGTAGGTAACGAGCGAAAGAGCTGTCTAGGTTGCGAATCGCAATCAGTTCGACGACGTCGGCAAAATCCTTGTGGGTTCGCCGCATGCTCCCGATGCCGCAGGCGATCTTCATCTCGATCAATCGCGACAGTCGAACGACCGCCAAGCCGTCCCGCTGTTCAACATTCAACTCGCCCGTCGGTTCGGGAATGTTGACTTCCGATCCTTTCCCCGCCTTCTCGCCCGCGATCAGAAACTGCACGGCTATTCCACTTGGACTATGAAACTCCTTGAGCTGGTCGTCCCATTGATACGCTTCAGCCAGGAGCAATTCCTTCACATTCATCGAATCACTCGCATTGATGATTAGGTCGACATGGGTTGTATTGCGTTGGTAACCATGGAGGCAAACGGCCACGCCGCCGCAAATTGAGTGCGGAATACTTGCTTGATCAAATAGGCGGTGGCAATGTACGGCGATCTCCCACAGAGACTCATTGCCAAGCATTGCAAAAACCTTTTCAGTTGTAACCATGTTCGCTATTGAAGGTTACTGAAACGCGTGAGTTTCAGGTCATCGTTCTTGGTGGAAGTGAAATAAGACGGCGCGACTGGGCGGTGACTCAAAACGAATCCTGCCGGTGACCCCACGCTTAACAGTTTGCGCGATGCGGCTGATGACATCAAGCTGGTCGACTGTCCAATGGTGCGCTCCTTGCGCTGGATAATCTGATGGTCGTTCCAAGGGGGCAAGTCGTCGAATTCGGTGGCCCAAGCGGGTTGGCTTCTTTGTTTTTTGACGTTCCCTGGGTGCTGCGATGCATGCACGCTGAGCGGTGTGGGGTAAGGCAAGTACTGGCGAATGGCCTGACCGTACTCGGCCATATCCTTCGATTGCCAGACTGGGTTCTTGATATTGTATTCGTTGCACAAGCAGATCCAGACGTTGGGAAAGCTGCCATACCGCGCCGCGACGTAACGCAAGTACGGGCTGCATCATCGACAATCCAGAAGCCGTGGTGGGTTGAATCGATGGCGGTGACGTGATCGCCCACATGCTGCGCATTCAATAGCGGATTGTTGGATTCAACCTTCACAATTTGCCAGCGTCCTGACTTCGTCGGACAGAAGCGAACGGCAAATTGATCCTCACCCAAATGGAATCCGTGGACGTGGAACTGAGTACCATCGTCATGCATAAAATCGACCCGGAACACAATGTCGCGAGCAGGTGTATCGGTCTGCGCCTGCCATGGCCCGCGAAATGGAATTTCCACGACAGAAAAGACTTTACCAGTTCCGACTTCCGCAGACCTGCCTGCGGGCAGGGCTAAAAAACACCCGCCGCTGAAGGCCCAGAACAAAACAGTGAATCGTAGGGGTTGCAACATGTTCATTTTCTGTGAGCTACTCTTGAACCACTCTCACCGGTTGTGAGTTCTTAGTCGGATGAAATCAAGCCGCATGTTCCTTGGAATCGAGCGACGTGATTGCGGAGAAAGCCAGTCGCACGACCTCGTAGTCGCCATCTAGTTCGACATATATGTAGGCTGCATTGGGCGTCACCAAGCAAAAGTCGACATGGTCAATATTGAAGACTCGCCCGTCATTGGCATGGACACTAAATGGGACAAACGGTTGTGCTCGCAGCATTTTGGTAAGTTCACTTCGCATTGGAGAGTTCCCCTTACATGATTTTCTGAATCGTCGTCTCCGGTATTATAATCCGGTGGCGGGCCCTTTTGAGCTTGTATCGCCAAATGTTACAATGCAATCTACTTTACCGTTCACAGTTCAAATTTGGCCAGATGATCATGAATCAGAACCGGATGTTCTTACTACTAGCGGTCCTGGCGGCACCTTCGGCTTTCGCGACGCAAATTACCATCGTCGGAGAGCAATGGTATGTGAACAACCAAGTTACGAACCCTGGTTCATCGGCGGAAGGACTGTTGATGAACGTGCGGATGGTCAACGCGACGTTCGAGGACCGGGAAAAGCCCGATTTTGATGCGGAGGCGAACACCGATCGCTTTATCGCCAAGATTCCGGAATATGCCGCATGTGGCGTGAACGCGTTTACGCTGTGCTTGCAAGGTGGAATGCCTGGATATGAAGGTGCGGTTAACTCGGCGTTTGCACCCGACGGCGAGCTGCGATCCGATTACTTGCAGCGTGTCGAGCGCGTGGTTCGTGCTTGCGATCAACATGGTGTCGCGGTGATTCTGGGACTCTACTATCAACGCCAGTCGAAGATACTTCGCGACGAGCCAGCGGTGCGCGATGGTGTCATCAACGCCGTGCAGTGGATCGTAGCACGCGGTTTCGAGAATGTCGTCGTGGAAATCGCTAACGAGTATCCCCACGCTGGGTTTGCGCACCATGTTATTCGCGACGCGGCGGGACAGGCGAGTCTGCTGAAACTTGCCAAGCAAACTGCGCCGTCATTGCTGTTTACCGCCAGTGGCTACGGCAACGGTATCATCCATCCCGAAGTCGCCGCCGTCTGTGACTTTCTAACACCGCATTGGAACGGTGTGAAAGTGAATGATATTCCCGCGCGCGTCGCCGCCTTGAAACATTACCACAAGCCGATCGTCGTCAATGAGGACGATAAGACAGATGAACAAGCGGTGCTGGCCATGCAAGCTTCGATCGAAAACGGAGCCGCCTATGGGCTCATGCTCAAGCGCCAAAATCAAACGTGCCCCTTTCATTTCGACGGTGCGGACGATGATACAGTTTTTTATGCAGCCCACAGAATCGCCACTTCGCGGGCCGCAGTCCGCAGTCCCGCCAAGGATGCTTCTGACACGTCCGACTATTTTCCGCCTTCGGACGTCGATGGAGGCTGGCGAGTTTTGAAAAGCGAAGACGAGGTGCGCCGAATCGCCAGCCTGGACCTAGCCAAGCTCGATAAGGCATACGAGATCGCGCAACAGAGCACGCAGAACGGTGGGCTGCTGGTCGTGCGGCATGGCTGGTTGGCCTATGAGCGATACTTTGGCAATGGGCATCGTGAGGCGACAGCCAATCTTGCCTCTTGCGGCAAGAGCTTTACAAGTATCGCAGTCGGCATGTTGATGACCGAACGTCCCGATCTGTTTCCAGAAGGATTGGACGAGGCGGTGTTCACGCCGCGACATTTTCCTCCCGAAGCATTCCCATTGAGCGATACGCGCAAGGCGAAAATAAAACTCGGACAACTTCTCGCATTCACTGCGGGCATTCGGGGCAATAATCCATGTTTCGTAAATGGTAGGGAAACAATGATCGAGCCACCTGGTCCCGATGGCTGGGCAGCGATGGTCGATGCGGTTGCATTGGGTCGCGAAGAAGCTCGCGACCGCAATAGCAATACCAGCACCACAACCCTGTGGTGCGAGCCCGGGGAGGGGTATTCGTATGCGTCGTCGTCCATTCATTTGGCTTCCATCATGCTCAGGCACGTTTCCGGCGAAGAATTGGAAGATTATCTCGATGAGCGTTTAGCATCGTACGGAAAATAAGTGTCGCAATTGGAAGTGGACGAGGCCCGCGAGTCCCGTGTTCTGGGATTCGCAACTTCGTGGGGGGTGGGAGATTGAAAAAGTTAAAATGAGAAGTGAAAAATGCAAAATGCTGGAGAA
>JBGSJT010000606.1:0-8169 GCA_041741715.1 Pirellulaceae bacterium
AGCGGATGTGCTGACACGAGAAATCCGCGGTTGGCTCGACCCAACTGACGATCCACAGTCGCTTGGTCGCTTCGCTGGATATGAGATCGTCGGCATCGTTGGTCATGGAGGAATGGGGATTGTTCTCAAAGGCTTCGAAGCATCGCTCAATCGCTTCGTCGCGATCAAGGTTTTAGCACCGCGACTAGCGACCAATGGCAGCGCACGCATACGATTTGCACGCGAAGCACAAGCCGCCGCGGCCGTTCGGCACGACAACGTGATCGCCATTCATCGCGTCGACGATTGGCATGGTCTGCCGTTTCTCGTTATGCCGTACGTCGGTGGCGTGTCATTGCAGAAGCGAATCGACACCGATGGTCCGCTTTGTCTCGAACAAACACTGCGAGTCGGATTGCAAATTGCTGCAGGACTTGCGGCTGCACACGCTCAGGGTTTGATTCACCGTGACATCAAACCGGCGAACATACTCCTAGAAGTTGGGGTCGAACGAGTCACCATCACTGATTTTGGTTTGGCCCGCGCAGCGGATGACGCCTCCATCACACGCACCGGAGTCATCGCGGGCACACCACAGTATATGTCGCCCGAACAGGCGGAGGGCAAGCAGCTCGACGCTCGCAGCGACTTGTTTAGCCTTGGAAGCGTGCTTTACGCGATGGCAACCGGTCGACCTCCATTTCGAGGCGAAGGCAGTTTTGATGTGCTGAAGCGGATCGTACACCAGCCTGCTCGACTCATGCAGGAGATCGAACCATCAGTGCCTGGTTGGCTCCAACAAATCGTCAGCCAGCTTCACTCCAAGTCTCCGAATGACCGTCCAGATTCCGCAAGCAAAGTTGCCGAGTTGCTGGAATTATGCCTGGCCCATGTGCAGCAGCCATCCGCGACTCCGTTACCTCGGTCATTACTCGCGCCTGCGACTTCGGCCAATCGCTTTCGACATCCATTCCATAAATGGTTGATCGCTTTAGGCTTCGCCTTTTCACTGATCTTCGCCGGCGTACTAATTGTCCTGGAACTGGACAAGGGCACGCTGACCATTGAGTCCGATGCCGACAATGTTCCAATCAAAGTTGTGCAGGGAGGAGAGACTGTTAAGCAATTGATGATCTCCAAGGATGGCGCTAAGACGCGATTGCGTTCTGGCAACTATACCATCGAAATCGACGGCAAGTCCACCGCGTACGAGCTTGTGGGCAATCATGTAACCTTGAAGCGTGGTGAACATGCCATTGCCAAAATCACTGTCTCTGACAGGACAAGAACTGCAGTGACTATTGAATCGATTCCTGAACTCGATTTGGTTGTACTCAAGGGAACGAAGGCAGGCGTTGAATTCGCCCAAGATTTGATCCTCAAAACACCAACTTCGGAAGTCAAGGGTTCGTCGCGGGAGGCGTCGGAGTCGGCAGCCAAGAAAGTCCAGCCGCAACCTGTTGAGTCACTAACCAGAGATGCAGGAAACGACTTACGCGAGATCAAGCCCTATTTCAAAGCCTACTCTGCCCGTGCCGACCTGATGAATGCGAGGCTTGCTGGTCGGGGCGCTTTCGACCAAGCGGATTTCTACCGAGCTCGTATGACGAATGCGATACTGAGCGGGGGCAAGCGGGGATTCTACCAGGCGTCGTTTGAAAGAGCAGACGCTAGCGGCACCACACTGCTTGGCGGTGAAGCGTCATTTCAACGTGCTAATTTCAAGAACGCGCGCCTGAGTAGCGCGGTACTGTCTGGCGGCGAAAACGCATTCAGACAATGCGTTTTCGACGGGGCAAAGCTCGAACTCGCGGTTTTCGATTGTGTGTCTAAGAACGTCATGAGAGGAGCAAGCATTAGCGGAACCAACTTTGATATGTCCGACTTGCGAACGATCGCTGCGGCCAATCTTGAATCATGTACATTCGACGCAAACGATCCACCACTGTATTCGTCTGGCACTCGCTTTCCGCAAGGTTTTTCACCGGTAGCATCGCACTGGCGTCGTATGGACACTGACCGCCAGTACTCGCTCGGAGAAGAACACTCGATGAAAATCCAAGCAACCGATGAGAGCGGGCGACCTCTCTCTGGCGTTCGAGTTTTCCAAAACCACGTGTTTCTTCCGGATGGTGCAGTCAATGATGGCCAACACGAAAAGCTCAAGAATCACCTGTATTTCACTGACGAACAGGGATGCATTGAGCTGACCTGGCAGGGGAAATCCGTCGACTTGCGAATCACAGTTTCAATGGCCGGCTACGTGCCACTATACGCGATGTGGTCCAAGTTCCAGTCGGACGGTGACCGAATTCCCAATGAATTCACGTTTGAGCTTTCCAGGGGAACGATAATTGGTGGCCTCGTCCGCGATGAACACGGCACTGCGATAGCAAACGCACGCGTGGAAATAAAAAATGTCGCTGCAGAAAAATACAATATCTTGGGCTCAATGGAGAACCAAACCATCCGTCCGTATCCCAGCAGCTGGTTAGCGGAGGGCTGGAGTGCGGTTATCACTGACCATGAAGGACGGTGGCAAGCGACCAATATTCCAGTCGGAAACGACGTGGATTTGCGACTAACTATCAGCCACGCCGACTGCGTAACTCTAGAAGGAAACGCGGCTCAGATGCCATCGCTTCGCGAGCTTCGGAGCCAGTCTGCAATAACTGTTCTAAAGGCAAGCCCAGCACTGGAGAATGGATTCTGATTTCAGCCCGTTAGCCCATGTTCGCGAAATCGGCAACTCTTGAGCTGCACCGCAGTGCATCGAGCCCTTCGATTCAGTGGCGCAGCGCGAACCGTCCATCCGGGCATCGAACTTTTTTCTTAGTGCCGAATCGTGTGGTTATTCAGTCGCGCAGCTCCGCTGGCATTGGTGATATTTGCCGGGAAGTTTCGATTTTTCTGTGCTCATTCGCCGCGGAATTTGTAAACTGAAGCTCGTGTCACCCCCTTTTCTTAGCTTCGTTCTGAAGCATAACACGTAGGAGTATCAGATGGCGACTGCAACTCAACGACCTGCGGCAGCGGTGCAAACAACTAGTCGAGTTACGGCAGCACCAGTCCACTCAAAATTATCTTCGCCCTTTACGTTGGCGCAGGAACTTGAACCGTTTGGCAAATGGGTTGGAGCACCAATTTGGGTGCCACCCAGGGAAACGACAACTGAGTTCGCAAAAACGATGCTGCAGCAGTGCGGGCTGCTATCATCTAAGAGCGAGTCGTGGTTGGCAGTTGAAGACGAACACAGGTCGAGCTTTCAGCAAGTACGTGAAATCGATCTTAGTAAGGCATCCATTCGTTTGCCGAAAGGGAAGATGTTTGTCAGCGTTACAGAGCAAGATCAATTCGATGAAATTACGGATGTCATCCCCAATTGTGTACGAACTCGTTTGGAGGAGTTTATGGATGGCCCCGGCAAGCAGCCAGGGGTTAAGGACGACTAACTCAAGCCGCTGTGCGTCGAGGTAGGCGATGATCTAATTTTCACTTCGCGAGAAAGCGTGACGACAGCAATCAGGCTTGTACAGAACGAGGTCTTTTCGGCCTACCGTCGAATGTATCTGTGCCATCGACCCATGCGCTCGGTGTTGCGAGCTATGGAATACGGATTGAACATCCCGCAGAGAATCGTGGTTGACTACCGGCAACGCAAGCAGAAGGTAATTGACGATTATCAAGCTCGATTGGAGTTCAAACGAAGGAAAACGGCGCTGCGTGCGTGCAATGTCCATCGTCGACTTCGAACGGACGGTTGCACTTTTGATGAAATGCTCGCGCTAACCAATCCGCTGGAACGACACGACGTCATCCGGCAGTACGCTATCGAACAACAACTGTCCAAAACCCAGCGAGACAGATTACAGATGGCAGCCGTGCAGAGTATCCCTTGGTTCGTCGCACTTTCGATCGGCATGTCGTACATATCTTCGATCGGAACCACGGTCGCCATAGCTGCCGTGCCACCCATGATGGTCTGCGATCCGGCATTCGTAGCAGAAATGCCCGGTTCACGCGGAGTACTTCTTAAGATCGGCCACTTCGACGAAGTTCGCGGGGTGACGCACATCGAGATTTAGAAGGCTAGCTGCGCCTTCAGCCATCAGCAAAGTAATGCCAACTAGCGAATGTTTACCGGAATTCGGCCGGCGGAAAGCGCCTCCCCCTCGACGTTGTCGGCCGCCGAAAAACGTCGGTTGAGGCGAGTTTCTTAATGAATAATAACTCCCTTTATCATGCATTAAATATAAACCTGGCGAAAGGCGGGATTTCTGAAGAGGCGGTAGTCTATCGGAAATCTGGAGCAAGCTTGCTCCTAAGAGATGAACCGCCGTATGCGGACCCGCATGCACGGTGGTGTGGGAGGGGTCTCGGAGAAATCCGGGCTCCTATCCCGATCGCTTGGTTCTGCCCGGTTCTGTGGTTCTCGCTGTGTACAAGCTTGGTTCATCATGGTCATGTTTCTCAAGGTTGCACCTGATGCAACATGCAGCAAGGTTCTCTTCGATATCGGGACCACCCTTTGAAATGGGGTGACGATGATCCAAATGCATATATTCGCCAGTGCAATTGTGCAACGATTGGTGACAGATGTAGCATCTGCGATCAAACTTGTTCCAGACTCGGTTCCGAGTTTTATATGTCCAAGCGCGCCTGGTGGCTTGGGTTTCTTGGACCCCGGCCTGATCGCAAGTGTCAGCGGAGGTCGCAGTATGGTCATGTTTCTCAAGGTTGCACCTGACGCAACATGCAGCAAGGTTTTCTTCAGTATCGAGACCACCTTTTGAAATGGGGTGTCGATAATCCAAATGCATATATTTGCCAGTGCAATTGTGCAACGATTGGTGACAGATGTAGCATCTGCGATCAAACTTGTTCCAGACTCGGTTCCGAGTATCGTATGTCCAAGCGCGCCTGGTGGCTTGGGTTTCTTGGATCCCGGCCTGATCGCAAGTGTCAGCGGAGGTCGCAGTATGGTCGATGGCAACGGTTTCTGGCGATATTGAAGACATGCAGTACAAGGCGAGGCTACCAAGAATTGCTAGTCCAAGAATCGCAAATGTCCACAGATAGACATACGCCGGAATGCGGACTAATCCGCCAACAACGAGCGAAATGGTAATAAAGGAGAGTAGCGCTGCGAAATAGAAACTCCGGTCGCGTTCCGGTGCGAAAAAAGATGCTGCGAGAAGGCCGCACCCGATTGGAGCGAGCGCTACAGCGACGACAGACCGACCAAACAACCAATACTCAAAGTACGCAGTAGCTATTCCACAGAAAATCGAACCGACGATCTTCAGTGTGATGACCGCAGCATTGATGTCGATGATCGGATTTGAAGAGTCATTTGACATTAAAGAATAGCGGGCAGAACGTTAGCTTTGACTGCGGTCACCGAGCTAAGGTGGTTTGAAAACTTGGACTGACTCGGCGACTCCAGTCCAACGCGTGGTTCGTCGTTCCGATATTGAGCGTCTGCATTCGGTGGCACTGTCCGAACCTAGAGGCTGTGAGGCGCATCTCAGGTACTATTGTATAATCGAAAACCGAACACGTTACCAACTCCGACGAGGGTAAAATCGAAAAATGGAAGTCAATCGCGCGCATCTCGATCACATGCCTGGCTTCGTAGCTCAATCATGTCTCGATCACACAAAAACGTTGCAGAATGCAACTTGTTCCGCAATCGCTTGGATCGTATGTGGTAAAGGTGACCTTTGGCTCGAAGAAAACGACATAAAGTCGAGTGCAAAACTCGAAATGCCTGGCAACAGTGCGAAATACGTTGCTGAATCGCATTTGAACGAGCAGCAGTCAACTTTCTTCAAAGTGAACGGAGCGTTCGCATCAGAATTCAATCAAGAATTGGGGTACCCAATGGAAATGGTGTCGCGACGCGACCTATTGACAGCCTACGAGCGTTCTCCCGTAGGCATTGGAGGTCAACGGGTCGGTGATTTCCCCTTGGGATGCTATTTCCCAAACGAGGTCGCGAATTTTGTCGTCGCATCGAGTTTCGTTCGGCTGCTGGGCGCGTGGGAGCAGTTTGAAATCGACGTACTACGATGCCTCATGCACCATCGTCCCAACGGTATGTTTGGAGCACCGGTAGACAATGAAGTTATCGTGTTGGACCGGGAGCGATTTGAAAGTGAAATCGGCTCCGGAAGTAGCGACAAGGGCGTGTGGAAATGGATGGGCAAGATTGCGGAGAGTCGCACGGAACGCGGCAAAATCCTGAAGCACGTGTACGAATTGCCGAGGGACAGCGGATTAAATAAGAGCTCCAGGACGCTGTTCAATACGCGAGTCAGTGAATGGTATGACAAACGAAACAGAATTGCGCATGGACGTGGCGACGCAAAAGTCTCACTACACGAATACGTTCAAGCGGATGCAACGATCTTCGACCGGGTAATGCAGCTCAGCCGAGAATGCAAGGATAAGCTGTTCGTTTGGTTGTGAGGCAACCAAGTCCGGCGAGCCAAGCCTGCTGAAGAGGAGTCAACTGCTTGCAAGAATGGCTGAGGCGAACGTCCGATAAGTAGTGCGCCGTTCGGTTGGGACGAAGCAGACGCTACCGAACGCTACTACTCACGCACCGTCGAGGCTTTTTGGTAATCACCGGTGGGCGCATCTGCGTTAAATGGATGCTGGCCATACTGATTGCACCTTTGGTGCTGCTGCGTGTCGACTGGCTATCCCCGTCGCGGAATTTTCCTGCCAGCTTTCGTACTTGGCGTTACGCTATTCAAGTTCATCAATTCTTTATGGGAAGACTGGACAAATGGCAGAATACCGTGCTATTGGGTCAACTTTACTGACTCTTAAAGAGAATGGAGTAGCGAAATATGAATTCGGAATACGCAGCTAATTTGAATCGGCCGGCTTTCACCCAACGACGTGGTCGCTTGACTTTGACGATCTGGTCCAACGAAACGGATCATGGACCACGGTTCTCAAGCGAAATCACTAGATCCTGGAAGGACGGCGAAGAGTACCACACGACAACCCGGCTGGACGAACGCGACCTGCTCGTGGCAGCGCGTTTGGCAATGGTCGCCGATGACTGGACCAGTGAACAACGTCAATTGGCCAGATCGTCGTCTGTGGCTAGCGAACTCGCCGGCCAGACTCCCCGCTAGTTACAGCGACACAATTGCGCAATCAGTTCGCTTGCAGCGTAATGTCTCTAAACCGAGAATTGGCGCTGCAAGCATTTTCAGTTTTGGGTTGCTTCGCAGCCAAATGCATGGGAACGTCCAGTACGCGATAAACCGGATTATCGTGCAGTAAGCGTGGACGCCCGTGAATAGAGATATTGACTGTTTTCCTGCCTCAATGAGGGGCGATGGTTCGGTGCGTGTGCTGGACTCCCTGGCGGCAATACCCGAGGAAAGCGTCTGGCTGGCAAAGTTGAAAAGCCGTCGAACGCGGACAGCATATCGACGAGACGTAAAAGACTTCATGCGGTTCATTGGCATCGAATCGCAAGCCGATCTTCGTCGAACAGACCATCGAGCCGTGATAGCCTGGGAGTCCCACCTGCGTGAGTTCCAGCAGCTCCAAGCGTCGACCGTCCGCCGAAGGCTGTCGGCACTATCGAGCTTGTTCTCGCATCTTGTTCGTCACAATATTCTGGCAATCAATCCAGTCCGCGAAGTAGATCGGCCGCGGATCAGCCGCAGCCAAGGTAAGACGCTGGCGTTCTCACAGCGCCAAGCGAGACAATTGCTAGATGCCCCTTCACCGCATACCGTCCAGGGCTTGCGGGATCGGGCCATCTTGGCCGTCGGCCTGCAAGTGGGGCTGAGGAGGGCGGAAATCATGAGCTTAAAGGTGCGCGATTTGCATCAAAATCGAGGCTTGGATTCGTTGTGGATCAACCGCAAGGGTGGGAAATGCGAGTCGGTGGCGCTTCATCCTCAAGTCGCCAGTCGCATCAACGATTACTTGCGCGAAGCAGGGCATGTCGACCCAGCTACTGCGATGTTCCGTGCATTGCGTGGGAATGGTAAATCGAAAGGGCTGGATCGTGGACTGCATCCTGATATGGTGAATCGCATATTGAAGAAGTACAGCCAACGACTCAATCTGCCGAGCGGATATTCCGCCCATTCGATGCGGGCGACCTTCATCACAACAGCGCTCGACAACGGTGCCAATTTAGAGGATGTCCAGCGA
>JBGSJT010000607.1:0-1872 GCA_041741715.1 Pirellulaceae bacterium
CGGACGGTCGCATCGCGGGCAGGCAAATCCGAGCGAGTATCACAGAGTCGGGCAACCAATCCGATGCGTCCACAGTCCATCGACGTTGATCGTTGCGCCGTCGTGTGAATTGCATGCGGACAGCAAGGTGAGGCGAGGACACGTTCACGATCGCGGAGAAGTAATGACAGGCGTCGGCTTCGTTGCAAGTGCCGATAACGTCGGTCATCAATGGGCCGGAAAGAGAGATTTAACCATGTCGAAAAAAGCTACAAGTCCGGCTCCATTGCATGACGTTGTTCTACGTCCGCACTGGCCGGAAGGGTTAGAGCAGGGCAAGTTTTACGAGTTTCGATGCGATGACGATGGCCGCGATGGCGACGCGTTTTTCCGTGTGCTGGTTGCGAATGACGGCGACGTGCATTTGTGTGCATCCAAACGAATCGAGCCAGCATTTACCGATCCTGTTACGGGCAGGAGTCAACCGTCGCTGTACGACAACTTCCCTTCAGTGCGATGCCGAACGGGCATCGGCGGTGGAAGGCATAGCCGAACACGCCAAGCATTGCTCTGGCTGGCGAAGGCGATCCAGTTGGACAATGAAGAACTTGGCATCAAGGACTAGGTACGTAGAACGGCAACGATAACCGCGAACCGGCCCAAAAGCTGGACCGCACCAAAAACGATAAGGCCGGTTCTGCGGTTCATCGATTGGTTCGTCTTACGGCCGGGAGTCGGACGGCGTTTACAGCCAGCATTGTATCGCGGATCGAACCGCCAAACAACTTCGCAGCGCATCCCGAGCACAACATTAACGAGCATTGGATCGGGAGCAAAATTGACGAGCATTGATTCGAGCGCAAAGTTTACGAGCACAGGATCGGGAGCAAAAATCAATCAGCCACGGATCGAGAGCAATTTTTTACGATGAGCTTTGCCACCAAGTGAAGTTAGTATTGCCGTGCAAGCTGACGAGATAAGACCGCGCACAATTCAACGAGCATGAGAGCGAGCGCATTTGCCTTGACGAACGGTTGAAATCACGGGGCGACGGCCATCAGACTTGGCCTCAAGAAACACATGGCCCGTCGCTCCCGTGAATTTCTTGGTTCGTCGGATTTGCCTTTCAGTCTATCAAAACAGATATACATCGGTTTGGGCAATATATGCCTGGATGAATCCATTTCTCTTGAGCCATGGCATTGTTGTCGATCAACTTTGCATACGCAACGATTTCGGCTGTGGTCGTGACTCCTGGTGTTGGTCGAAACAATTTGGCGCCACATTTTGCGCATATGTCCAAGTTTGGAGGTGTCTCGGGCCTGCTGGAAATCAAAGCAATGCGCGAAATGTGACTAGAATCGATGCAGTAAAAGACATTGAACCAATGCGTATCAAATTCAAAAGCGTCATGCGAACGGAACGACGAAGAAAGGCCGTGTAATTCACTTCGCTCCTTGCTATAGCTAGCGAGCCCAAGTTTCTGAAGCACGTCGGCCCGCAAATCATGAAATGCAATCTCGTGGGGCAGGCGTCGATCATAGGTTGAATAGCGTTTTCGCGTGAATTCATCTAGGCCACTATAAAGCCAGAGGGAGGTCAACCTTCCGTCGCGAATAAAGGCCTCCCAACCGCAAGCGGGAAGCAGGAGATAGTAACTGTCTGGGCTCCCATTAAAACCAGGTTGCCGATTTGACTCTACTGGAGAATCACCAAACGAATTAAAAAAGGCAGAGCATTGATCAAGCTTGGAACCGATTAGTTTTTGCAGTTCAATTTGCATCAGAGTATTTAAGGGGATCTCGTACTCGACGAACGGCGAAGATCACCGGTTCGACGGCTGACCGATTTACCACTTCGAGTAATAACGCTGCCGTCGATCCGGTGCATCAG
>JBGSJT010000608.1:0-2607 GCA_041741715.1 Pirellulaceae bacterium
GCCCCAACTCGTCGAACTCCCACAGTTCGTTGCCATAGCTTCGATGCCATTGACCGACAGCATCGTGCCATTCGTATTGAAACCGCACTGCGATGCGATCATCGGTGAACGACCACAGGTCTTTGACCAAGCGGTAATCGAGTTCACGGTCCCACTTGGATGCCAAGAATCGACGAATGGCATCACGGCCCGTGATGAACTCATTGCGGTTGCGCCACACTGAGTTTTCGCTGTAGGCCGAGGCGACCCGCTTCGGATCTCGGGTATTCCAAGCATCTTCTGCAAGACGTACTCTGCGCAACGCACTGACTAGGGTGAATGGGGGCGCGATCGCTGTCTGCGAGGATGAAAAGGCAGTCGGGGAAGTCATCGTACGCTCCTTCAACGGGCAGAAAGGGGATAATTGAGGCGTGAGCTAAGCATCACGGCAAACTCAACGACGATGACTAATTCACATTGCATACCGAAACATAAAAAGGACGCAAACTGCTTGTATGTAGAGAGTTAGGTAATTTCGCAAGTTGTGCGCGGTGTCATGAGAATTCGTAAATCCACGAGATTTCGTATTCCGAATACGAAATATCGTAAGATGACGTCTATGTACCCGACGACCGAACCACTGTTGACTGATCCTAAGCGGTTATTGCTAGACCTGGCGCTCGAACGCTCCGTGCCAGGCCTGCTCGATTTAATCGTGACGCGTCTAAGCCAAACCGAGCGTGTTGCTCTCGTACGTATTTGGCTTGCTCAACCAACGTCGAGTTGCTCGGGCTGTCCACAAGTCGAGGTCTGTCGCATACAGACACAATGTCTTGAACTGGTTGCCAGCAGTGGCACGTCCATCTTGCCCACCGGCGCAATTTGGGCGAGTACGGAAGGTGCGTTTCGCAGGATGCCGTTTGGCGTTCGGAAAGTTGGGCGGATCGCGCTGAGCGGGCAGCCACTGGAAGAGCCGGTACTCACGGAGCCGCTGCCAGATTGGGTCGCGTCGCCAGATTGGATACGTGCCGAAGGAATTCGTGGTTTTGCGGGGCAGCCCATGATTCACCAAGGAGAAGTGCTTGGAGTATTCGCCGTCTTTGCTCGTCAACCGATGGCCGACGAAGACATGGGCTGGCTGCGCATGATTGCGGATCATGCGGCGGCCGCCATCGCAACGGCGCGTGCGTTCTCCGAGGTTGAAACACTACGAAAACGATTGGAATTAGAAAACGAGTTTCTACGCGAGGAGGCGGTAGGTGCCGCGGCTTTTGGTGAACTGATCGGTCAAAGTGCTGCCTTAGAAGCCGTGACACGACAAATCGATCTCGTAGCACCCACTGACTCGGCGGTGTTGATTTTGGGCGAAAGCGGCACTGGCAAAGAACTCGTAGCGCGTGAAATCCACCTTCGAAGCAGACGTTCCAACCGTCCGCTTATCAAAGTCAACTGTGCGGCTGTTCATCGCGAACTTTATGAGAGCGAATTCTTCGGTCACGCCAAGGGAGCGTTCACAGGTGCGTTTCGAGACAGAGTGGGTCGATTTGAAATGGCGGAAGGCGGAACGCTCTTTCTCGATGAGATTGGTGAAATCCCGTTGGAACTGCAGGCGAAGCTACTGAGAGTGCTTCAGGAAGGGGAACTGGAACGCGTCGGAGAAGAACGGACTCGGCGCGTTAACACGCGCATTGTGGCCGCCACAAACCGCGATCTACGCAAAGAAGCCGAAGCTGGCCGATTCCGCCAAGACCTCTATTACCGGCTCACCGTATTTCCTATCGAAGTGCCTCCATTACGGAATCGCAAAGATGACATTCCGCTCTTGGTCGAAGGCTTTCTGGAAACTACCTCTCGAAGGGTCGGGCGTTCCAAACCAACGCTGACCCTCGCTGCGGTGCAACGCCTTCAGCAATACGATTGGCCAGGAAATGTGCGCGAACTCCAGCATGTCGTTGAACGAGCCGTGATCACTTCACCAAAGAGCCGGTTAATCATTGAACTACCTTCAACGACGAAGTCGCATAAGCATACAGTGGCGAGCAGCGCCTGTGATGAGATAGTGCGAACCGACGCGCAGATTCGACAAATTGAAGCTGACAACATTAAAGCAGCACTCAGGATTACAGATGGAAAGGTCGCGGGCGCGGAAGGCGCTGCCGAACTCCTTGGAATTAAACCCACAACACTTTCGTCACGCATAAAATCCCTTGGAATTAAAATGTCACCTCGTTACGTGCCTGACTCAAACGGATCATAGATACATCGCGTGCATAAGTGCGAGTTCTTCGTCGGCTTAATATAATCCTAGTCAGTCCGGCGGAAAGGTCATTGGCGTTTGTAGCTACCTATGGCTACCGCTGGTTAATTCAATACCACTACCGAGTCGAGCTTGTGGGAAATGTGGCGAGTAATCGAGCAAGAGGAATGGATCGAACTCGTTGCCACCACGGTAAGAAAACAGACTTCGTACGGGGAAGCCATCACCAACCCAGTGTTGTGGAATGTCGCGTATGATTCGCTTGCTTTTCTTCATGATAATACTCCTGTATCCGATGCCTTCTTGCTCCATTTTGACTTGACAATCTCATCAAGCGAGATTTTTCCTGGACCCGCTAATCCGATTGACAC
>JBGSJT010000609.1:0-5126 GCA_041741715.1 Pirellulaceae bacterium
GACTGTGAAGCCTGCATTCCTGAGTGCCCAGTCGAAGCCATTTTCCATGAGGATAATGTGCCGACACCGTGGCTGCATTACATTGAATTGAATGCCAACCGTTCGAAGGAATGCCCCCCAGCTCAAACTGATTCCGCTCAATCGAAATAGAAAGAACCTACTGATTGATTCGCACTCGATTCATTTACCTCCTCGCTGCCATAGTTGTCGTCTGTGCGGGCTTGGCATCGCGCAGGTACCGTGAGCAGTTGCCTGCGTTCCTGGCTGAGTATGCTGGCGACACGCTGTGGGCGCTGATGGTGTACTTGTTGGTTAGCACGCTGCTGGCTGGTCGTCCGCTCCGGTTGCGGGCTGTGATCTCGCTAGCTCTCGCTTTCCTGGTGGAGGTCAGTCAGCTCTACCACGCTCCTTGGATCGACTCGATCCGCCAGACCACGCTGGGAGGGCTGGTGCTGGGTTTCGGTTTTCTGTGGACGGATCTCGTTTGCTACTCGGTCGGCGTGATGATCGGTGGCATCGCTGAATGGGCGATCGTCGCTAGAATGAGAGTTTCTAGCGAGGCTTAACTGTGCAATCGAAATCCGTTCTGATCCAGGCGAATCGTCAATCCGCTGGGCTCGTCTTTCCGCATGCCGGCACTGGTAACCATGCGCTTTGGCTGTAAAAAACCAACACAGACAGATCTACAATGAAAATCGCGTTTGCCCTCTCCTTCTTCATTTGCTCCGTACTCTTCAACTGGGTTGGGCAGCAAGTCGTCTTGGCGGATGAGCCGCTTAGTGTTGCAGACGAGAACAAGACTTCGGAAGTCGATCGACTCAAATTCACCGTGGGAGTACGCGCGATCTTCCAAGACAGTAGAGGCGACTACTGGTTTGGAAGTCATGGTGAAGGTCTATGTCGATACGATGGAGATGTTTTCGAATACTTCACCACCAAAGATGGACTGGCCGACGATCAGATTCTCACCATTCAAGAAGATGCCAAGGGCGCAATCTGGGTTGATACTCAGCGCGGTGTTAGCCGCTATGCTGGAGACGCATTCGTGTCCTTCCCTGAAACGCAGCCGCCTTCCGCATTCAAATCAACTCTTGCATTGCCAGACAATTTGCTTGAGCCATGGCGGAAATCGGATGCTGACTTGTGGTTCAGTGCTGGAACTCGTGAAGGCGTTTTTCGATACGATGGCCAACAAATCCGCTACTTGCCTTTTCCAAACCCCAGGACTTCGGTCACAGGGAGTACTTACGCTGTAACTGGATTCTCGCCAGGAAAAAGCAATGTGCTATGGATTAGCACTTACGCAGGTGTGTTTGGGTACAACGGCGACAACCTAACGATCATAAATGATGAAACGCTCGGATATTCGGAACCTGATAATCGAATTCATGTGCGGAGCGTTCTTGAAGACAGCCAAGGCAGGTTGTGGATTGGCAATAATGGAATTGGCGTATTGCTGAAAGAAGGCGACACCATCGTCAACTTTTCCAAAGAGCATGGGAAGTTGTTGCCCATGGAAGCCTTCGAATCAAACACTTTGGCCAAGCGATTCTCCGCGAATACGGGGCTCCAATCTGTTTTTGCTCTGGCCGAAGACTGCCATGGAAATATCTGGTTTGGCGATAGGGACACCGGGGCATGGCGATACGATGGAAAGGCTCTGGTCAATTTTACGATCGATGAAAAACTGGGTTCTCAGATGATTTTGGATATCTACGAAGACCAAAAACAGAATCTACTTTTCGCCATGGCACAGGGCGGTGTCTACCAATTCAACGGCAGCACCTTCGTCAGAAGATTTTGAATGCCCTCTGGAAAGGTCATGGTCAGTACCGTAGTTGCCGTAGTTGATCTCGGCTCTGACTGGGATTAGACGTTTGCGAATTTGGGACGCCAAATGGGAAGAACAATCGATGTACCGCTGCGATGGGTCGAAGACGTCGTGACTCTCGTTTTGCCGGAAAAAGCAAATCAGCATCTGCAGCAATTGATATGTGTCATTTTGCGCTTTAAACGGGAACGCCATTTCCGCTCCCTTGCAGCCCATGGTTTGTCTGTCGTTTCGGATTCACGGAAGAAGGCGTTTGCGATCCTCAAGCCTAAGCTGTTTTAAAGTGGTTTGCAATTCGATTTCTGTTTTGGGCAGTTGTTTGAGGCGTCCATCAAAATGGGATTTGAGTTCGGCCCAGTGGATGTCGTCTGACCGCTTTATCTTACTCTCGACAATGTCTAGTGCAGATACGATTTCGTGACATGCTATCGAGAATTGGCCTGGAGAAAGTTCCGACTGCGGTTCCCCGACGAGATCTTCTTCAGTTCCAAGCCCACTGTTGTAAGAGACTTCTATTCGACGCAGTTTTCGTTTGATCCAGGATTTTGGTAGTTCGCGCACGCGTTTGTCAAAGCGAGCCTGCAGCACCTCCAGACTTTGCTGCCGATGAAAGCTCGGAATGTGCGGGTAGCATTCCATTGTTTCGAACGCCGATCCGTAAGTTTCGGATCTGCCGAGGAGCAAAAATTCTCCTGCGTATGAAATCGCCGGATGACCACCCATGCCGTTGTACCAAACCAAGGTTACGGAAATTTTCATGAAGTTCTCGAACAGACGAATGGTACGCATCAGCCGGTCGGCGCGAGATGCGTTGACTTCAAAACAGACTCGACCACCGGCTCCGCTGCATGCGATTGTTCTGTCGCATCCTGCATTGATGTCGGTCATCGTGGGGCCGAATGGTAATACGCGCGACCTAAGTTTCGGTCATATCCTACCCACACACCGCCTCCGTTGCCCTGCAAATAACCGTAATACAGTCCGTTCGTGATCTTCGCAGACCGAGAAGCATAGGATGATTCAAAAGCCTGCCATTCTTCGGCCGTAGCGTTGGGGCCAGGGGCTGGGACATCGACGGAAGAATAGCAGTATCGTGGGATGCTAACGGGTTCGTCAATTGGCGACAGTTCCCATCGCGACCATTTGACAAAGTCCGATTCCGGAATGTCGAATTCATAGGACGTAAAGGAGTAAGACTTGTAGAACGAGACGTTCGACGCCGCGTCAGGAAGCCAATTTACTGATGGTACGTTCTCGCCGATTTCCACGTGAGTCAAGCCGACATACGTGCCATAAAGGAACCACGCGACGAATGCGACGAGTGCAACGAAAAGGAATTTTCTTTTTAGGGGGAAGTTCATTGACGGTGCTTGGAGTCGGGTGGCTATTGCGACAGAATGTCCGCGATCACCCAGTCGCGGCGAAAGTTTACCAATTGTCAAAACGCCCGACTCCGCGTTTTGGGTGCAGCGCTGCGTTCTTCGGTATTATGCGTGCCAGCGTTTGCAGCATCGGTCAAACGTAAAGTCAGTCGTCAAATAGTCGACCATGCGTTCTCCGTCCGCGAGTTTGGAGTAGGCATCCGGCAGTGCATTTATACACTGCACAATGCCCCCATGGCAAATCTGGCCATCAAAGGATGTTTGATTGTCGCCTTTGCGATTGTCGAAGACCGTCGGAAATTTGCGGATCCAACGTTCAAAACGACCACAGATTTTTGCCAATTCCGGAAACACTTTCTTCAGATTCGACGTTGGAAACCAAAGCGAGCCGGAAACCCAGTATTTCCCGTCGCGCAAGTACGGCGTTTTCAATCCAGCAGCGGGTGACTTCTGTGCGTCAATCATGCGACGTCGAGGGCGGTGTTCCGAATCGATCTTGGTCAGTACGGCCTGTTTCCACCGAGGGCTGTTTTCTTCGTAATCGGCCAAGTCGATTTCATCCGACCAGAATTCGGGTGATCCAATCGATGGAAAGTAGAGTACGAATTCAGAACCGTCCGTCGAGACGTTCCGGATATTCATCGATGCGTCGACGGGTTGAGCACCAGACTCGGCCAGCCAATCCACGATGAGCGGAAGGTCTTTATCGGTGGCAAACCAAGTGTGCGAAGTGGCCATTTTATTTACCGACGAACGACGGCGATCACCCAGTGCCGCCAAAAAACTATGATTCACATTCGCGGTCTACCGGCGACTTTAATGCATCGCTTAGTGCGTCCATTGTCTCGAGTAAACCACCGTTCTCGTCGATTGATTCTTGTGCTATCCCGAGTACCGCATTACGGAATTGCATCAGATCAGGAATTGTTCGTTCGAGAGAGCAGAAGCGGAAAACATAAGGAGGCCCGGATTCATTGATTCCGCCAGCAATCCACGAGTCAGCAATAGCATTTAGATTCCTGCCATGCCATTCCGGAGAATGGCATTGTTTGAAAACGAGGTCGTAGAAATCGTTGACGCAGCCAATTCTAGACCAATCGATCACTATCAACGCGGCATCTGCGTATTGGGACATACGTACCCAAGGCGATCCAACGCGTTCGCGAGTCGCAATCCATCCGGGAGGGAGGTCTGCAACTTCAAGAACGGTATTGTCATGTGCGACAATTTCTTTCAAGCCTACGAGCATTGCATCGTCCATGTTTGCGCCATCGTCTGATAGAAACTGCCAACCATGATCCGACGCATCGTGAACAACACGTGTGATCGGCTTACGTTGCGTCATTACGTGGCGAGTGGTAAACGTCGCGCAGTTTGGAGGTTGGTCAAACGGCCACATGGAATTCTCTCGACGGACGAACGATTCCGTTCACCCAGCCCACGGAGTGAACGCTTCCATTTCACAAGCACCGGTTCACGTGCGTGGGTGCAACGGTTAGTGCTTCTAGTTTCAGTGTTGTATTGTAGGGACAAGCGTAGGCATGATGTATTCGGCGGGAATCGTGCAGATCACTGGACTGCCCGTTTCCGTTGTTGTACCAAACCAAACGCCAACATGTTCATCAGGCACATCTCTCTTGTTTGGTAGCATCACTACGACACCAACACCGCTCCCATCGAGGTGGACGAATTGACCGATAACAAGAGTTCCCATCAACATTCAATTCCAGAACTTCGCTCGTAGTTGTAGAAATCTTCCAACGTCCCATCGCATTCAATAACCGGAAACCGAGGAGCCATCTCCAGGGCCAACGCGCACTTTGAGATAGATAGGCAATATGGGTAGAGTTGCGCCCGCGGGGCTTTTAAGCGATGATTGTTGGCAGCTTTTACACGCTTCCAGTCGCTTGCGC
>JBGSJT010000610.1:0-24475 GCA_041741715.1 Pirellulaceae bacterium
GCTTGCTTTTGACCTCAATGCGATAAATCCCGGGGGCCCGGGGGCTGGCCCCCTCAAAAAAATAGTCTTCAGTCCATTTCTTTAACCCACCTCTAAACAAATCGCACCTCCCCGTTCCACACTTCCCGTCTGACCAAAACAGGGGGCTGGCCACCATCAAATAAAAGCGACGTTAGACCTCTTCATTACTAAGCTAAACGCGCACACTGTTTTCACAACTTACGCTAAACCGATACACCGGGCTGGAATATCAGCGTCATTCCCAGCGACTAATGTCAACCGAAAAGGCTTTGAGCAGCTCCTGATTGGGTTCTGCGAACAGCTGTCTGAGCTCAACCCGTTCGCTTTCAGTTAATGGTATCGGTTCGAATCCCTGCTGAACTGCCCGCGCATTCGCTGTTCTTAGCAAAATCCTCTCATAAACAAGGCTCTTGAGTGAGGACGGCAGGAACTTCATGGAGATCCTTCCTGCAAACGACCCCCTCAGCCTGTCCCTGATGGCATTCTTTGTGAGGTGATATCGGAATTGTATATTTTCGTTCTCAAGTGGCAACTTCTCATTTATCCTACAATTCACATCGACACCCAGAAACGAGGACACCCTCGACAGGTTCGATCGCGGGTCAGAGAGGAGTTCTTCGAACACTACGGGGAGTATCTGCTCCTTTGAAAAAAACTGCAGATACTGTTCAAGCTGCATATAGTACATACTACTATCTATGCACATTCGGTCGCTATTGCAGTACTCAAGAAAACTTTGACTGAACGGCAGCCCACGGCGCATTTCCTTCGTCCACCTGTGTACGTAATGAGAGAAAGCACGGTCGACAGGATTCCGCATTACATAAATGAGCTTTACACCAGGGAGCATGGAATAAATTTTCTCAGGGACACCCTTCACCTGAGGCCATCTTGTATAGTTGGTGGATGCCTCTCCGCAGACATGGTGTTCCTGTGCCTCTGCAAAGAGCGAGCAGTACCACTCAATGCCCCGGGACCACGTAGCATCCTCGTCAAAATAACACGGCTCCTTCGGGTGAGACATAAATATGTCAGGGTGGTTGCTAAGATAATGCCATAAAGACGTCGTGCCAGACTTCGCAGCGCCGATGATAATAAAGTCAGGCAGTCTGCCTTTCGCGTTGCGCATGGATCTGTAGTTCCGAGTTCGTCTAATTTGAAAAATGGGTTCTTCTGGGAATTTAGTGGCAACCTTCAGGCATCATTTCCAACTTGCCGCAGTAGAACAGTACTCGCAAGCGATAGTTATTAAAGCTACGGAACGCGCGAGCTGCGGACTTAATCGATTGCATCTGGCTGTTGAATCCCTCCGCGATCGCGTTGGTTATGGGATGGCGAAAGTAGCTCAGCAAACCGCCGAGATGCTTCTTCATCATCTTTGCGACCTTCCTTACCGGTTCCAGCCGGCGGCGGATCGCCCATGAGTGCCATCGTGCGAAATAGCCTTCGGCGGAGGAGGTGTAGGTGTAAGTCCAGAAATAACGGAAGTTCTCTTTGATTGCCCACGCTCGTCCCGTCTTTAAGTCGTTTCGCATCGCTGCAAGCAGTTCATTGTGTCGGTCTTCGTCGAGGTTGTCTTCATTGAAGAGCCAGAGCTAGCGAGTGCCTTTGAGCCGATCGTCGCCATCCGCTTGAAGGTCTTGGTTCTCACGTCGGCGAACCTTGTCGACTGCTTCATTGAGGTATTTGCTAACGTGGAATTTGTCATGAACGATTTCAGCCTGGGGCACATTCTTATGAGCACTGCTGATGAACGCTTGCCACTTATCCATTGACACCGCGGTGATCTTCGCTTGCTGCTCTTTGTTCAACGTTTTCCATGGTCTATCGCACGAATCAGTCGCTCTTCCTTCGGTCACTTCTAGGACGCGATGGGCGTGCGAGTTGGTCATCTGCGAAATGTAGTCCTGGCCTTTGCCGAAGCTCTTCTTATCAATCCCGACGTGGTAAATTCCATCCAGTTTGCGTCGCTCAAGTCCACGATCCACTGTGCGTTCAATGATCGAATGGACCGCGTCCCAGCTCAGGCCAGGCAGTGCGGCGGCACGCTTCACATTGGCAGCCGTTTGAAGGACCTTGATCGCCAAGGCCTCGAACATCAGCGTGAATCGAGAATGCTTGCTGGCCCAAGGAACAGCGATGGTTTTGACACCGCATTTTTTGCATTTGCAGCGAGGGACTGCTGCCTTGATTTCCGTCTTGAACTGCATCGTGTCCAGGTGTCGCCAGGTTCTCTCCGGAGCTGTGTCGTGCCGAGGACACTGTAGTGTTCGTTGAGATCGTTCATCTCCACAGGATACAAAACCCCAACGAAACTCGCGACCAGCCACTAACTCCCCAGAAAAACCCAAGTAATAGGTCTTTTCCTCGCTTGTACAGTGGGACGGGCGCATAGATGAGTAAGGTGTCTGAGACGCGCATGTTGAAAATTCAGGCGGATCTAATTAGAAGCGTAGATTCACAAACTGGCATTTGCCTCTCATGTCTGATTAGCTTATCGCTCTTAAATCATAGAGATCTCTAGATAGGGTGACTCTTAGATTTTTTAAAAAATATATTGAAGAATGCCAGAATCGTGATGGAACGTTGGCAGTAACCCCCGTCCTTCCATTCTTGGTCCAATGTCTGGTTACCGGTGAGCGTTCCATGAACCGCATCTTTCGGAGTCGGTACCCGGATGGTAGGCCAAGTCATGGACAGCTTGAGTTCGCGGATGTGCGAGTTCACGCTCGTTTTGACCTGCTGGATTTGGACGTGCGTTCGGCACTTCAGATGTGATCGATGGTCCAGCGGTGCGTGGGGTTCTCTGCAAGCCATTTGTCCGGCGGGTAGCCTTGCCTGGGTTGACCGCGGAGCGGGAACATGTACTCGCAACCCTGAGACAGTCACACCTATTTTTGTTTTGCCATAAAACGCCGGAATCCCCGCGCTGCCTCATCGAGGCCCTAATCTCCGGATGCCCAATTATTGGCTACGAGGGGAGCTTTGCACGGGACATCACCGAAGCATACGGTGGAAGGCTGCTCACACCATTGCACGACACCAACGCACTTGCAAATGCAGTCGCTGCGCTCGCCGACAACGGCAAGCAACTGGTTGAACTAATCCAACGCGCCAAGTGCAATGGTACACCCTTTGATGATGAAAGCGTATTCCGCCATCGCTCAGAGCTGATAAAACTGCATTTACCCCGGTTTAACATCCCTGCCTGAGCCTGACTTTGCCATCTGCTCTTTACGAATACCGTAGTGTCGGTTCAGCGGCTTGCATTGTATCATCCAGCATACCAAGGGGGGCGAGCGATTCCTTTGGATACAAGGAGCGATGGCTGGTTACGCTCTACCTGGTTTTTCCGGACTGCACCAAGACATTTTTTACCTGCCAGGGAACTCTTCCTCCGCCTCACCAGATGGACTTGGCTGATCCCGTGTGCTACTGAAAATTAGCACAAAAGATGAGAGGTTCGAATCACTACGTCCTGAAGCATGGGGGTGCAGAAGCAAGTTAAATTAAGTTGGATAAGAGCTGTTGCCTTTGGTGGCGATTGGCTGGCCTCGGCTTGTGGCTCCCCTGGAAATGCGATCGGTGAGCTGCGATAAGCGGTCGGGGGGGTGGGGGTCGCCGAGTTTGGTCAATTCCAAGACAACCTCGAAAAGGGGGCTAAATCTGGAATCGGAATTGCGCAGCGGGAGTGAAGATTTCTGGCGATTCAGTCCAAACACCCCTCGCAGTTTGCTACAATCCCTACGTTTTACGTTGAGTCGTAGTCATACGTGTCCGAACGTCGGGGAAGCGAAATGCGTGACAAACGGGTATTGCGCCGGAAATTTTTCTATTCATTTGAGCGACTTGAACGTCGCGATCTGTTGAGCGTGTCGCCCGTAGTGAGCGATTACGATTTTGCCTCGGGCCTCGGATACGATGACCCGCATGTTGTTTCAGCCATTGCGGCAATCACCACGACCAACTCGCAGGTTCCAATACATCTGTATGGAATCGGACCTTCCATGGCGGATGCAATTCTGCCCAGCACCGCCCAGTCGCAGTCACTCATCAATCTTGACGATTTTCGCTCCGATGTTCGCTTCGCAGGCATCGACGGCAGCGGCTTTTCCGCCGTGATACTCGACACGGGTATCGATTTGAATCACCCGTTTTTCGGCCCCGATTCCAATGGAGATGGCGTCGCCGATCGAATTGTCCACAGCCATGACTTTGCTGACAATGATACTAACGCTAGCGACGTTAATGGGCATGGTTCGAATGTGTCGAGTATCATCGCATCCTCAAATGCCACGCACACCGGAATGGCACCTGGGGCAGATATCATTCACCTCAAAGTATTCACCGATGCTGGGGGCGGAAATTTTGGCTATATCGAACGCGCGCTGCAGTGGGTCGTAGCCAACACCGCGACGTTCAACATCGCCAGCGTCAATATGTCATTGGGCGACAGCAACAACTTTGCGTCGGCGGTATCGCTCTACGGAGTTGGGGATGAGATTGCTGCGCTGGCTGCCTTGGACGTCATTGTGGTGTCGGCATCTGGGAACAGCTTTTTTAATTTCAATAGCGCGCCTGGCGTCAGTTATCCTGCTGCAGACCCGAATTCTCTATCGGTCGGGGCTGTGTTTGACGGGGACATTGGCGGTATTCAGTATGGAAGTGGAGCAATCGCTTTTTCCACGGGCCCCGGTCGCATCACTCCCTTTAGTCAGCGCCACAGTGTGCTGACGGATGTGATGGCACCTGGGGCGGCGATCACGGGAGCCAACCAAAATGGCGGGACAGTAACGCAGCACGGGACCAGCCAGGCCTCTCCGCATATTGCTGGAATCGCAGTGCTCGCACAACAACTCGCAAACGACGTACTGGGGCGCAGGCTGAGTTTAGCGGAATATCGGAACTTGCTCCGATCGACGTCCGGCACCATCAATGATGGCGACGACGAGAATGACAACGTTATCAACACAAATCTCAACTTTCCGCTGGTTGATGTTTTTGCCCTTGGGCAGGCTATTTCGGCGATGGCTGGCAAGCCTATTGGCTTTGCAGTTGCGGAAGATATTGTACTACCGTCGAATAGTCCGTTGGAAATACGTGTTACCTATAGCGACAACACCGGTATCGATGTTTCGGACTTAGCTACCGGCGATATCGTGGTCACTGGACCAAACGGCTTTTCTGCTACGCCAGTGTTTCAGGGGGTGGATATTAACACCGATGGCACCCCGCGGATTGCGACCTACTTCGTTCCTACACCGGGACTTAGCTGGGAATCGTCTGACAATGGGACCTATTCCATTTCCATTGTAGAAAACGAAGTCGCTGACATTGAGGGGAATTTTATTTCAGCGGGAGTCATTGGCGATTTTGCAGTTGACATCGCGCCTGAGCTCGGCCCAGATGGATTCGGATATTTTGCTTCGGCCGCACCCTATGAATTTGTCGACATCGCATCCAGCGGCGCACTGATCCTGTCCGGGGCGGATGACGCTGCGGTTGCGGTCGCACCGGGCAATGGTTTTGAGTTTAATTTTTACGGCGTCCCTTATCAATCGTTGTTTGTCAACAGCAATGGTCTGCTCACTTTCGGCTCCGGCACCCCCGAATTTGTTAATACGGACTTAACGTCTTCGCCTTCACAGCCAACCATTGCCGCATATTGGGATGACCTACATGCTCCTACGAGTGCAGGGGTTTACTGGCAGTTGATCGGTGCCGGCGATCGCCAGTCATTGGTAATCCAATGGGAAACTCGCTTCTGGAGCGACACCGGCAGCATCTCGTTTCAAGCGATTTTGAACGAGTATGACCAAAGCGTTCGGTTGAACTATCGCGATTTAATCGGCGGAGCGGCCCCGGGTGAAGGTGGCTCGGCGACGGTTGGCATGAAAGACAGCGGCACCCAAGGAGCCAATCGTTTGGTGGCAGTTTTTAATCAGGCGGGAACCGCTTACAGTCGCAGTGGGCGAAGCCTTGATTTTCATCGTGGCAATCGCGCACCGTTTGGACTAGACCTCAGCACGGATTCCGTGGCTGAATCTTCGGCGGTTGGAGATGCCGTGGCGCACTTGCTTGCGCGTGACTACGACCTTGGCGACACCCACACATTTGCATTGGTCTCGGGCATAGGGGATGAGGACAACGCGACCTTTGCAATTTTGGGAGACCAACTCTTATTGGCTGCTCCGTTGGACTTCGAATCGAAGTCGACGTTGTCTGCACGAATCAGGGTTACCGACGCCTTGGGCTTGGATAGCGAAGCCATCGTCAGCATATCGGTGCTGGATGCACCCGAATTGGTCTCCGCTCCCGTGTGGGGGGACGGAACTCAACAACGCTCATTGATCCAACAAGTTTCATTTTCGTTTGATGGCAGTGTGGTGATCGACTCAAACGCATTTCTGCTTGAAAGGCGAGGTCCGAATGGGGGAGTTGTTGCAACAACCGTCCATAGCATTTTTAACACGGCCACGGGGCAGACGGACGTGAGGCTGACCTTCGCCGGTGAGTTTGTTCGCGGACCTGGAAACGCCTTGCTAGACGGCTATTATCAACTGACCCTATTTGGCGAGAAGATCCACCGGGACGCGGTTGCGGCCAAAGACTTTGTGATTGGAGACGAGGAAGCGGATGGCTTCTTTGCTTTGTACAGTGACACGAACGGTGACGGATTGGTGGGCATTGCAGAGTTTGGTGGGTTTCGTTCCACGTTTGGCAAAACTCCATCGCAGGCAGGCTACAATCCGCTGTACGACTTCGACGGCTCGGGGGTCGGCATCATCGATTTTGGGCAGTTTCGAAACCGATTCGGCAAACCAAAGTTGCCCTGGCAGTAGTGGGAGGATATCAAAGAAAAACTTTGAATCCACCCTATTTACTACGGGAGAACCGTTGCAACGAGTAGGAGCCGAAATTACGCTAATGGAGTTCTCAACGTGAACGACGAAGCAGATCGTCAACATTCGAGATCAAAACATCTTTATAGAAGGACGCGTTTTGTGCGTACATTAATTACGGCCTTGATACTCGGGTTGTTTGTGAACATTGCTAAAGCGGATGTTATCTTCTACTTCGCGAACCCCGGGGAACTGACTGAAACAAGCGCTTTTAGTGCTACCAACGGCAGTTCGTTCTCAGTAGATATTGTTGCAAATATGGAAAGTGCCGCAGATACGCTCTCCGCCTATTCAATTTCTGTCCAGTTTGACTCCATTGAATTGGACATGATTTCCGCTGCCGAATTTTTGCCAGTCGGCTTTCAATTTAATCTTAACGACGGTGTGTTCAACAACTCAGATCCGGATCCAGCCAATCACTTTGGCTTCTTCAGCGAGAACATTGGCGGCGGAATTGGGCAAGTATCAAGTTTTGAGGCCGGAACGTTTGGCAATGGTCCGAGTGCTCCAACGTCGTTCAGAGTTGGTTCGATCGAATTTCGAGCAGTTGCCGTCAATGGTGGAACTGCAGATATCGATTTATCCCTAGGTTTTTTCTTAACTGGCATCGACATTGCTATAGCTTCGGACGGTATCACCCCCATAACTCCTTCCTTTCGCAGTGCTGGGGTGATCAATGCCGTCCCGGAGCCAAGTGGCTTGGCTCTTGCGGGTTTGGTTTGTGGGCTGACCGTGGGCGGACGGAGACGCCGTTAAGCAGGTCGCCAAGTTTCTTTGCGGACCAAGCGTGATGGCTGAGGTCCGACGCGCAACTTACCCTCCCTGCGGAAATTCAAGCATTTTGCTTGGCATTTAACCAACGGAAGGGAAGCGAGTTTTTTAAGGAATCCAACCACAACCGCTTGGGTTCGTTCATTGGCTTGCGCTCGATCAGACTGCGCAATCTTCGAAGCGAGTACCCCGTCAGCCAAGCCGCATCCGCCAAGCAAGCATACAAGTAACCATGGTTCTTGGAAAAGTAACGGTAACGGGAATCAAACATATATTGTGGAACGCGATCGTGCCTCCCCTCCTGGACGCGATCACTTCCACTCACTCCGGTACTCACACCGCCGATATGCATGATCCGACTTTCAGGAACATACCAGCATTCCCAACCCAGCCGCCGTGCGTTTAAACAAAAGTCGGTCTCTTCGTAGTACAAAAAGTACTTCTCATCCAGCAGGCCTACATCGTCGAGTGCCTGCTTTCTTATTAAGGTGCTAGCACCTGGAAGCCAGTCGACCCGTTCCTGTCCCCCACGCATCTCTCGGGTAACTTTCCATCTGGAGAACAGTTTAGTAACAAGACCTAAGCAAATACCACGTTCAAACTCACTCAATACACTGGGGAAGCGAAAGCAAATGGGCCAAGGGGTACCGTCTTCCAGCTCGATCGAGCTACCGCAAATACCAACTTGCGGATGCGTGGACATGAAGTCAACCAAGTACCTGAGCGAGCCAACTTTGGCTGTGCTGTCTGGGTTTAGGAGCCAGTAGAATTCGGTGGCTCGGTTCAATTGCTCAGTCAAACGGATTGCGTAATTGTTGCCATAGGCATATCCACCGTTGGTATCCGAGGCGACAACCGTTGCCCAGTCTTGCCAGTGGTTTTCCTGAATCGCTCGGGAGATCATGGCTACCGAACCATCTTGAGAATCATTGTCGACGACAACGACCTGAGTTGATTTACTGGACAAAACTTCGGCTTGTAGCGACCTGAGACAATCGATGACGCAGTCCGCAACCTTGTAGTTGACGATGACCACAGTAACCGATCCTAAGGACACATTTGTTTCTGGCAACAATTGAAAACTCCGAACTACCCAACATTGAGTGCAGTGAGTGCAGTGATTGAAGCGAGTTCGCGGGACACGTGACTGGAGCGACTTTGCTTAGTGACTATCGATTGGGCGGAAATCGCGAATGGTGCGTCTGAGGAAGGGGTCTGCCGCATCAATGGACTGCCTTAGTTTGGCGGCCAAGATCCGCACATTGGGTTCCAGCACCATACTGTCATGATCGCCTGGGACTTCAAACACTTGGAGATCCTGGATGTATCTGGGCCAACCGTTGTCTGCCATAATAATCTGACGATCGTAGCGGGCCAGGCGTTCTCCACTCAAATGGTACTCCACCGGTAGTTTGGGCCGAAACAGAGTAGCCTTCACTTTAAGCGGTTCGATCTGGTAGCGGGCCAAGGCCTGGTAAAATGCTAACTCCATAACACCCGACTTAAATTCATCTGGCGTTGGCGACCCATGATCAGCACTATCAAATCGTTTGCGATACTTTTCCAACTCCCAGTGATAACGATTTTTGGCCCACTGCGTGAAATAGGCGATCCCCTGGGTTTTGAATCGCTGCCAGTGAATGGACATCCGGTCCATGGAGCTCAGCGGATCGTTGTACGGCAATGGCGTATCGAGGAAAATCAACTCGGCAACTTCATGCCCTGCTGCCATTAGTTGCCGCGAAATCTCATATGCGGTAATTCCTCCACCCGAAAACCCGCCCAAAATAAAGGGTCCCGTGGACTGTACCGTCAGCATCTCGGCAATATAGTCTCTTGCCATCTCTTCAAATGTTGCATGGGGCTCATGATCGCCAAAGAGTCCACGGGCTTGCAGACCGAAGAATGGACGCTCGTTACCGATCAATTGAGCCAGGTGTCTCAGGTTCAATACATTTCCAAACATGCCTGCCACCAGGAAGAATGGAGTCAATTGACTCGATTTTGTCGCATGCATGGGAACGAGATGCATGTAGCGACTGCGGCGCGGCGATTCTTGATTTTCGTTATCCCGTTTCGGTTGTTCCGCATGACTGCCGATCGCTTCCCGTATCATCGCAGCGCATGCCAAAATTGTCGGCGCCTCAAACAGGACGGAAATCGGAAAGTCAAGATTGTAGGCCTGCTGGATCTTGGCAAACAATCGCACGGCGACCAGCGAATGCCCTCCTAGATCAAAAAAGTTATCGAGCGTGCCGACCCGCTCAACCCCCAGCAGTTCCTCCCAGAAGCCGACCAGCGTGCGTTCCACATCATCGCTGGGGGCAAGATAATCGTTGTCGAGGTCTGGACGAGCGAATTTGGCAACATCCGCAGATTGATGGAGTGAGCGTGCAGAAGCTTCAACTTCTCTGGTGAGACCTTCAAGCTCAAGAGAGCTGATAATCACCTGCGGGTTTTGGCAATCGCGGAGTACTGCGAAGAGCGCCGAGGTGCCTTCTGCGGGTAAAATCCCTTGGGACAAATTATGTTGGAAGGCGAGTTCGGCGGGCGACAACTGCCTGAATTCCGACTTGCTCTTCATCGCACTGGTCGATTTCTCCAGTATCACATGCGAATCGCTGGAGGTCACATCGAGACCGCTTGCCAGCTTTTTAAGTGTTAGCTTTTCAACCTCCACGAGCACATTTCCAAGCTCGTCAAAGAGCGTTGCATTAAAACTGAAAAAGTCATCTTCGTTTCGGTTCATGTCCGCTGTGCGAACCCAGGCCAGGACGCGCGCGCTTAGGGGGCGATGGTATTGAAAGCTACCATAAGAAACGGGGACCCACAGATGGGTGGCGGTTTGCGGTTCCGCGTAACCCTGGATCAGATCCATCGCAAAACCAGTAGCAATATCCAACAAGCTCGGGTGCAACTTGAATTCTTCTAAATCGGCTCGAAACGGTTCCGCCAACTCCAGAAATGCGAGTGCTTCGTCTGCCTGGTATTCAGCCTGGCGCAGCACTTGCCAGCGCGGTCCAAATTTCAAATGCGATTCTTGTCGCGTGCGCAAGGCAGGCAGCGAACCGAGGGGCGGCTCTAATTTGTAGCGCGCCAAGATCGAATCCAATGAGTTTTGCGCATTCGCCACAGGCAAGCCCATGATCAACTGAGCCTGCGCATGAGTCTGCCAACCGGTCGCTCCATCCACTCCGCTGACTTCACTTTGAATGAAGAAGTTGTAGCCTTCCACCGTTTGCTCCAACTTAACTCGCGCGGACACGGTTTGTCCGTCAGGCACATACAGCGCTTTGAGGAAAATCAACTCGCTGACCTCGAAGACTTGGGTTTCACCACATTCGGCCAAGGCCGCTCGCGCCAACTCTAAGTAAGCCGTACCAGGCAGGATTGCTTGCCCTGCTTGCGTGCGATGTTCATTGAGCATCCATTGCTGCTGAGCCTGGAGCGGCAGTGTTAAGTAATGCAGGTCCCGTCCATTCTGAGTTGACCGCCGATGCTGTTCAAAGAGCGCGTACCGCGACTCGGTGACTTCTTGGTTAGCTGACTTCGCGTTGGCGTAACCCATCTGGGCGGCGCTGGCTGCCGCCATGCCCACTTCGTTCCACACGCCCCAATTGACCGAAAGTGTATAACGATCGTCCCGGCCGCTGCGGCTTTGGGCATAGGCGTTGAGGAAATCGTTAGCAGCCACGTAGTCGATCTGTCCGACAGGCGCGATCGCGGTACTTGTCGATGAAAAGACGACAAAGAAATCAAGCGGAACCCGCTCAAAGATCTCATCCAGTACCAATGTACCGTAGATTTTTGGAGCGAAGACTTCTTCCACTTCGCCTTGGTTCTTCATTTGCAAAAGGCTGTCATGCAGAGTGCCCGCTGCGTGAATAACACCTTGGATCGCACCGTATTGATTTGTTGCCTGGGCTACGATCTCACCCATCCGATCTCGATCGATCACGTCACCGGCAAAGACTGCAACCTTGGCTCCCTGCAACTCCAACTGCTGTACTTTCTTAATCCCCTGACTAATCCGATCATCGTGTTCATGACTCCGTAGCCAATTAGCCCACTCGCCACGAGGTGGCAGTGGGGTCCGATTCACAAGAATGAGCTGTGCTTGGTACTGCCTCGCCAGTTCCTTTGCAACTTCGAAGCCAATCCCTCCCAAGCCGCCGGTGATCAAGTAAACGCCCTGCGGACGCAGCCGGTTGGGAAGGCGACAGCGGTGATCGTCGACATCTAAATGGTCATATTGCAATTGCCAACGTACCCCCTCGCGATAAGCGAAGACTCCATTTTTTGCAGGGACGCTCATTTCGCGTTTCAGTAAAGTCAGTAACTCGGACGGTACCGCTGCCTCGTCGTTTTTGCGGCCGAACATCGTCTTGCTACGCGAGCGCTGAGGCAGCCCGATATCGAAAGAAGCGCAAGTCATCCCTGGAAACTCCCGAGTCAGTACTTTACACGGTCCAAGTACAGTGGCTTTCTCTGGATAGGGAACTGCCTCTTGATGGACTTGTTGCATTCCGTTGGCATAAACTAGCCAATGCAACGGGCGATCGACCAGCCCTTCGTCGGCGATGGCCCGAGCAAGAAAGAACAGGCTGTAGAAACCATGTTCCATATTGCGATGGATAAAGCTGGATCCCGGTCGAAAGCTTTCATCATGAGTCAGCAGCCACAAGTGAAGTACTCGATCAGGAAACTTACCACTAGCGATCAGATCCTTGACCAATGCTCCATAGGCCTCCAAGCCAGATTCTGGAGGTAGACGATACTCTTCGCTACTAACCTGGTAATAGGCATCACTCACGGAAACGGTAACTACTTGATGATGTTGACTGCGAAGGTGCTGCACCACTTCATGACCAAGTCCACATTCATCCAAGAACACCAACCAAGTCTCCGGCCCCGTCCGCTGAGGTAAAGCTCCCTGCGGAAGCCACACCGGCGTGCGAAACCACTCCTGAACGTCTTCGATCTTCTGCAAACCAGCGTGCGACTCCTGCGCATCGTGCGCAGGTTTACCAGGCGCAATCCAATAGGCTTGATGATTGAACGCATAGGTCGGCAACGGCAACCGACGTCGAGTTTGCTGCGGCCACAACTGGGAGGTAGTCACCTGGTAACCTACAGCCCACAAACGGCCTAGCACTGTCAGAAAGTAGCTATCATCCGCTGTCTCTTCTTTAACATGCCGTAACGACGAAAAGACGCGTTGGGTGGGTGCGGTCGGATGCTGGCGTGTCAGAGAACTTAAGGTGTTTCCCGGGCCAACCTCTAAAAAAATCCGCCCCTTACTTGCGAGTAGCGTTTCGATACCTTCGGAAAAACGGACTGTGTTGCGCAGGTGTTGAACCCAGTAGTTCGGATCTGTGGCTGCTTGCGGCGTAATCCAAGTGCCGGTGAAGTTTGAAATAAACTTGATTTGGGGAGGATTTAGTTGGATGCTCTTCAGGTAGTCGCCAAACGGTTTCAGAATTCCGTCCAGCAACCACGAATGCGCTGCAATATTGATCCCCACCGGCTTATTTTCGATCCCCAGAGCGTTCAGACTGGCAGATAGACTCGCCAGATCTTCCTTCGTACCAGACGCCACAGACAAGGTCGGGCTGTTAATGGCCGCAATGGTTAGACGTGGGTGCAAATGCTTGCGCAATTCATCAGCAGATAATTGCACGCTCAACATCCCACCTTCCGGCACATCGTCCATTAATTGTCCACGCAAAAGCACTAGACCTAAAGCGTCCTCGAAGCTAAACACACCTGCCAGACAAGCAGCCGTATTCTCTCCCATGCTATGTCCAATTAGTGCCTCTGGGACCACGCCTGTATCCATCCATAGCTTAGCCAATGAATATTCCACCAAAAATATCAGTGGCAACTGAACAGATGGTCGTTGCAGCTGGCGCTCTAACGTGTCGCGGTCTTGTTCGCCGCAGAACAAGAAGCGTTTGTAATCTAGGCCAGTCCGCTTATGCAAGCTGTTAAAACCTAAGTCCATGTGGCGGCGAAAAACTTCTTGCGATTCGTAGAGGCCAAGGCTCATATCAGCGTATTGCGCGCCGCCACCTGGAAACATAAAGACGAGCGACTTCTCTTCCTCATCGGCCGAGTGGGTGAACACGCGCCGCGCATCATTGCTTTCGAGCAATTGGATCGCTTCTTCACGATCCCGAACGGCCAACACTCGGCGACTTGCGAAGTGCTCGCGACCTTCAAACAGACTGTAAGCCACATCCGCCATGTTCAGCTGTGGATGGGTTCTTAGGTGTTGTGCTAAACGGGGACCATACAAATCGAGCGATTTGCGATTTTTGGCGGAGAAAGTGATAAGTTGATTTGTGGCTGAACTTGGAGAGCTCGGAGCCGGCGGGGGTGCCTCTTCAATGATGATGAATGCGTTGGTTCCTCCCACCCCTAGCGAGTTGAGAGCGGCTCGGCGTGGGGAGCTGCCCGCTTTCCAGTCTTTCAGCGTGGCGTTGACGTAGAAGGGCGACCGTCCAAAGTCGATGGTCGGGTTGGGGGCTTCGTAATTAAGACTGGGCGGTAGCACTTTGTGCTCCAATGCCAATGTAGCCTTAATCAACCCGGCTACCCCTGCTGCCGTATCGAGATGTCCAATATTTGTCTTTACTGAACCGATTCCGCAATATCCGTTGCGAGAGCTGGTGCGTCGAAAGGCTGTCGTGAGTGCGGAAATTTCAATTGGATCGCCAACTGGTGTGCCCGTACCATGACACTCCACATAGCCGATCGAGTCGGCAGCGACACCGGCCATTTCCAGTGCTTCCGTAATGGCTTCCGCTTGACCTTCAACACTCGGTGCAAGATAGCCAACTTTATTAGCTCCATCATTGTTTACTGCCGAACCGATGATCACTCCATGAATGTAATCTCCATCGGCGATGGCATCTGCGAGCCTCCGCAGCACGACAACCGCTGTCCCGCTACCGAAGATGGTTCCCTTAGAGCGGTGATCAAATGCTCGACAGTGACCATCGGGCGAAAGGATCTCCCCCTCTTTGTAAAGATATCCCAGCCCATGCGGGATATCGATCGACGCGCCGCCCGCCAAGGCCATATCGCATTCTTCGTTTAACAAGCTCTGGCAAGCAACGTGGACAGCAACTGCTGAAGTCGAGCAGGCGGTCTGGATGTTGATACTGGGACCTTTGAGATTAAAACAATACGAAACACGGCTGGAAAGAAAATCTTTATCATTACCCGTATGACGCAGCAGAAAAGTCCCAACGGAGTTTACCAACCCTGGATTGGTGAGGATGTTTAGGGCAAAGTAGGCCGCCATTCCCGAACCTGCAAAAACGCCGATGGCCCCCTCGAACTTGCTGGGTGCGTGCCCTGAACGTTCAAGTGCCTCCCAGCAGCATTCGTAAAACTGCCGATGCTGAGGGTCGAGTATGCCAGCCTCTTTGGGGCTAAAACCAAAAAACTCTGGATCAAACTCCCGCATCCCCTCCAACGGGCACCCCGCCTTCACGTACTGCGGGTTCTTAAGCAGATCAGCGGCAACACCCTCGAGCACGAGTTCCTCGTCGGTGTACAACTTGACCGATTCAACGCCATGCTTCAGATTGTGCCAATATTCGTCAGGGTTTAACGCCCCTGGAACGCGATTGGCCAGGCCCACAATAGCCACTCCATATCCACCCAAGTCTTCAGCATTATCCATAGGAGCTTCTGTATTCAAAGAGTCTTAATATTTTCTCTATGCATCTAAAATGCGCGCGAGATCCAGCTTCTGTCGGCAGGGCAATGTGCCACTGCGGAGCCCAACGACAAGGTACTGTTAGATTATAAAAAGTTACACCTGCCGTCTGTCGTTACGTTGTGCTGCGACGGCGCAAACCCAATCTTTCACGACGCCTGGAGGCACGATCACTGCTGTGATTGAGTGAAGCACTGGTGTCGTCCGAGCTAAGGAAATCGGTCAGCGACTTGATGGTTGGAAAACGGTACAAATCGGTCAGGGAAATCGGCTTTTCCACTTTGGCCTTCAGCAATTGGTGCACGCGAACGATCAGCAGAGAGTGTCCCCCAAGATCGAAGAAGTTATCTTTGACGCTGACATTTTCGATCTTAAGCGTTTCTTGCCAGATGCTGGCAATGATCTGCTGAAGCCCTTCAGTTGGTGCGATATACTCGACAGCCTGCGAAGTAGCCGTGTGGAATGGTTTGGGCAACTGTTTTCGATCGATTTTCCCGTTGGGTGTCAACGGCATTCGTTCCAATACAACAATGTCGTTGGGCAACATATACTCAGGCAGGCTTTGGCGCAAATAATCTCTTAGATCAGCGACAGATGGCGCCTCCTGCGTCGGTACAAGGTACGCCACCAACCGCTGATCTCCGGGGGTATCCTCGCGGACAATCACTACCGCCTCACGCAGGGACGGATGCGAGCCTAGAGCCATTTCAATCTCACCCAGCTCGATCCGATAACCGCGAATCTTCACTTGATGATCGACACGTCCCAAAAACTCAATCACACCGTCTTCGCGGTATTTCGCCAAGTCCCCCGTCCAATAGATACGCGAGCCATCGTTTTTAAACGGGTTAGGTAGGAAGCGTTCCTTACTCAGTTCGGGACGATTCAAGTATCCACGTACAACACCCTGCCCACCGATAAATAGATCTCCCGGTACCCCCGCAGGCACCGGCTGCCGATTTTCGTCGAGTATATAAATCTCGGTATTTGCAATTGGGCGACCGATGGGAATATTATCGGGATCATCTACTTCATGTGTCGTCGACCAGATGGTGGTTTCGGTCGGACCATACATATTTGTTAGCCGTCCTGTGAGAAAGCCTTTCAAATCCTTGGCCAGCGCATTGGGAAAGGCTTCCCCACCAATCATGACATGCTTTAGCTTGGCCATCTGCTGTCTTGCTTCTGGATCAAAAGCTAACATCCGAGCCATCGATGGTGTGCACTGGAAATGGGTCACACCGTGGCGTTCCAACTGCGAAGGCAACGATTGGTCCAGCCCCTCGACTTCCGCCTCCGGTGGCACAGCCTCCACATTGGCCAGTTCACGCAGCTTCTTTAACAGCGGCAAGCCTTGCATGATCTGGTCGGTGTCCACACCAAAGTCTAACAAGCAGGCGATCTCGTCGACATCAGCCGCTTTGCATCGATCAACCATTTGCTGGCAGTGCTCGGGAGTACCAAACAGCCCACTAGTCTCGTAGTATCTTTCAAAGGCGAAGTCGAGAATGGTGTCGATCTCTTCCGCCGTCAAGTGCTTGATATCGATATCGTCAGGCTTAGTCTCTAGGCCACCAGGACGTTTGAAAGCCGGGAAGGTCCACGCAAAGTCGAGCACAAGTTTCATCGAGCTACCCAAGTAGTCCTTCATCGGCTGGCGAACCAATTCGCGCACTTCCGCGTCGCTTCGTCCAACAAAGGTGTGCAACATCAATGTGACTTTTCCAGTCGCCGCGTCAAAACCAGCCTCTTGCCGAGCTTGTCGATAGATGCGGATTTTCTCAGCGACTTCCTCAACGGTCTGACCGAGCAAGTGCGTTAACAGATGGGTGCCCAGCGCCCCAGCCAATCGATACGACTCTGGATTACCGGCTGTTGTCAACCAAATGGGCAGCTCCTTCTGCACCGGACGAGGCAGAGTGGATATCTCCACCTGCTGGCCCAATGGATTCTCAAAGGCGACTTTTTCACCGCGCCATAAGCGCTGAACCATGTCGATCTGCTCCAACATCACCTGTTTATTGTTTTGGTGGTTCTGCGGCATAATGACAAAGTCATTCGGTTGCCAGCCGGCTGCAAACGAGAGGCCGACACGGCCGTCGGATAGATTGTCGACAACTGCCCAGTCCTCAGCGATGCGAACCGGGTGATGCAATGGTGAAACAATACTTCCACTGCGAATTGCCAAATTCTTAGTCGTCACAGCCAGTGCAGCACTCGTCACGGCAGGGTTGGGGTAGGGGCCTCCGAAGGCACTGAAATGCCGCTCTGGTGTCCAAACAGACTGAAAACCATTTTCATCAAAGTACTTGGCACCCTCGAGCAGCAAACGATACTTTTCGCTCCCCGCCGCATCGTCGTTGCCCCACATGAACAACCCGAACTCCATCGGTCGGCTGGGTGCTCCCGGGCTAACGGCCGCGACGGAGCCACTCCGATCTTCGCGGTGGATCACCACCTGAAAACCTCGGGTCAAGGTCCAAAACAATTCCAAGACAGAAATGTCAAACGACAAACTGGTGACCGCAAGCCAAGTCCCTGGTGGGTCGTGCTCGATACAAGCATCCATCCCCACGAAGAAGTTCGTAACATTGCGATGCTCAACCATCACTCCCTTAGGATTTCCGGTCGAGCCCGAAGTGTAGATTACATAAGCGAGTTTCCCTGCGTCCAGAACTAACTCGGGGTTATGCAACTCAGAAGCTGGCGGTTCGCAGCCATCAACACACAGGATCTCAGCGGAAGTGGGTGGAAGCTCTGCACGAATCGCCTCCTGAGCAATAACGACTCGCATGCCAGCGTCTTGAACCATGTAGGCGATGCGGTCACTTGGAAAAGCGGGATCCAAAGGCACATAGGCAGCACCTGCTTTGAGAATGCCTAAGGTCGCTACCATGAGATCGGGTGAGCGTTGTACATACACACCCACCAAATCATCGGGGACGACCCCCATATCAATCAACCGCATGGCGATTTGATTAGCCCGTAGGTTCAAGTCTTCATAAGTAAGGGTTTGGCCTTCAAAAACAAGTGCTATCGCCTGTGGATTTAGTGCAACACGTTGCTCAAACAACTCTTGAATGCACTGACCGTCCTGATAAGTAACATTCGTCTCGTTCCATCCCTGCAGCAACTGACGCTTTTCCAACTCGGTCAACAGCTCCAGTTCAGAAATCAATGCTTGAGAGGACGCTTGCATGTTGGCAACATACGCAGTCATGTACGCTGCCAGCCGACTGGCATTGGAAACGGTCAACCGTTGTTGGTCGAATATGAACTCAACGGTCTGATTGTCGGCGCTGAGTGCCAGCGTGAAAATCGAACCAGCCACCGGCTGCTGGGTACCGATACTTACCGCGACAGGTAGGGCTGTTCCTTGGGCTAATTCCGGAATACTCCCTAACTCAGGCGAACGCCCTATCAGGTCGCGTGTCCAGCTACCGCGGTTGTCCGCCGCGTTCAAACGAGCCTCCACTCCAGCCACAGCCTGTGCGACGGCCTGCCCGTTGTCGAAATCGAAATGCAAAACGGATGATTCGTGGTAAACGCCAGGCAAAACAGCGCTGGCTTCATGCATCCCGTGGTTCGCATAGGCCAAGTCAAACTGCTTTTTCCTAGCCAATCTGGACAGAAGCAATGCAAAGGCCGTCACCATCGCTGCCTGCGAGGCTTGCGGTGGCAATGCTACAGCCAATCGCTGTAGCTGCGGTGGCTGATGCGCCCCCTTGGATTCGCTGCTGGCCAACGGTAGTTCCATGGGTGCGAGCGCCGCCAGGTGCTTCGTCCAGTATTCATCATTGCGGGCGAAAGCCCTATCAAGCTGGGTCAGCTTGATTAAGGTTTCCGCCGCGAGTGTCTGGAAACTCTGGCCGGCTGTTAAGCCAAGCTGGCTGGCAAGTTGTGCAGGGCTTAAGCTCTTGCCCCCCATCTCACGAAACTTGGTGATCGATAAAACTCCGCTCCCCGTCGCAACGGTGATTTGCCCTTCAGCGACAGCTAATATTTGGCCTACGGGAAAGTCGACCTCTGCATCGTGAGCAAACGCTGCGGTGACACTAAAAAGTTTGCTCTCGAAGAGTACCTTGGGCGTGACCAAGGGATTGCGGTATTCGCCAAAGTCCATCGCCCGCACGAACGCCTCCAACTCGCGAGCTGGTTTGTTCCATTCCAAAATACCAGCTGCGGGCGGACGCTGAAACTTGCCAAAGTAACTACGTTGTGAACTATCTTGCTCCCGAGTTGTAACACGATGAGTGGCTAGTTCGTCAACCAGTTGCGGGAAACTTTCCAAAGCGGCAGCAAAACACTTTGTGTTTAGCGATACCGAGGTCTCGTCCTTGGCGATCTCAAAAATGACCTGCTTTAAGATAGGCCCTTGATCAACGCCGGGAGTGATTTGATGCCAGGTAATCCCATAATCGACTTCTCCCTGCAGAAGCGCCCAGGCGGGTGCATTCAACCCGGCGTAGGCGGGCAGCGGTCCATCGTGGAAGTTGATTGCCATTTTTTGCGGCAACGCCAAAACATCTTCTGGAATGATGGACAAGTGGGTGATACTGAACAGAAAATCGAATGGCCGTGATTGGAGAGCCGTCGCATAGTTACCATCGTCGGGAATGACGGATATCGATCGCTCCTGGGCCCACTGCCATATTCTTGGTGCCGACGTGACAACACCTAAAATCTGGTGCCCCTTGGCTAGCAGGGTCTCCGCACATTCAATGAGTAGAGAATCGGCGCCGATAAGGTAGGCTGCGAAAGGTGGGTGTGAACTCATATAATGGACTCCAAAATTATTTCGTTGCACGAATCAGCCTGCGCGAGACTGAACGGCCATAGCATTTCTAAATTCTGTGTTCGTGTTGGTCAGGGAGAAGCGTGTGATTTGCACTGCAGCTTCATGAAAAAATCAGTCATTTGCTGAGCGGCCCCCACAGCCGTTAATTGCCCATCCGAAACCTGTCGTGCCATTTCATCTCTAAGCAATTTAAATGAACTATTCGATTTAACGACAGCAGTAAGCATTTCAGCAAACAGCATCTCCATCCAAGCCTGATTTTGATTCGAGCGTTTTTTCGAAAACTCTCCAGATCCAACGGATTGTTTCCACAATTCCTGAATGACATTCCAAACGCTATCGATCTGCTCGTTCTCTAACGCGGAGCAGGTCTGGACGATCGGAGTCCGCGATTTACTCTTCGCGAACAGGTTCACCGCACTCTGGTAGTTGCGTGCAGCCTGCAGGGCCAGATTCCGACCTTCGCCATCTGCCTTGTTGATGATCAACGCATCTGCCAGTTCGATGAGCCCTTTTTTAATTCCTTGAAGTTCGTCACCCGCGTTGGGTTGTAACAGAACCATAAAGAAGTCGACCATACTGGCAACTTCAACCTCCGATTGCCCCACTCCGACCGTCTCCACAACAATCACATCAAAACCAGCTGCCTCACAAAGCAGTATTGACTCCCGCGTCATTTGTGCCACACCACCTAGATGGCCCCGCGATGGCGAAGGCCGAATGTAGGCGTTGGGGTCGCGGGCCAACTGCTCCATGCGCGTCTTGTCCCCCAGGATGCTGCCACCGGCCACGGGGGAGCTTGGGTCGACGGCCAACACGGCTAAGTGGTGCCCGGCCCCCGTTAACATTTTCCCAAAGACCTCTATAAACGTTGACTTTCCAACCCCCGGCGTGCCCGTGATGCCCACGCGAATGCTCTTTCCCGTGTGTGGCAAAACGGCCTCTAATAAACGCTGCGCCTCCTCCCGGTGATGCTCTAAGGAGCTTTCTACGAGAGTGATAGCCTGCGCCAGGGCGCGACGTTGACCGGCAAGCAATTGTTGAACATCAAACATCACGATGGGTGACACCACGGGCCGCAACACGAATTGCCGAGAGGACTTCCCTGACGGCCAGCGGAATAGGCGTTCCGGGGCCGAAGATCTTGACGACTCCAGCCTCAAACAAACGATTATAATCGGCTTTAGGAATAACCCCTCCCACGACAATCGCAATGTCCTCAGCCGCTAACTTCTTCAGTTCTGCAATCAACTGAGGAACAAGCGTTTTGTGCCCGGCAGCCTGAGAGGAAACTCCAACGACATGCACATCGTTCTCCACGGCCTGCCGCGCGACTTCTTCAGGGGTGGAGAACATCGGCGACAGATCGATGTCAAAGCCAATGTCGGCAAAAGCAGTCGCGATGACCTTGGCCCCTCGATCGTGACCGTCTTGCCCCATTTTACACACCAGCATTCGCGGCCGACGTCCGTGCTCGCGCGCAAAGTCGGCGATCTCTTCACGTAGGCTCTGCCAATCGACGTCTCCTTCACACTGGCTCCCATACACCCCTGAAACGGTTTGGGAATGCGCGCGAAAGCGACCAAACACCGACTCCAGCGCTGTACTTACCTCGCCGACGGTCGCCCGTGCCCGCATGGCAGCGACGGAAAGTTCGAGTAAATTGCCTTCGCCCGTCTGTGCACTATGCTTCAAAGAGGCCAATGTGGCTTGCACCTCTTCGTCACTGCGTTCTTGCTTGATACGTTCCAGTCGTGCCACTTGGGTTCTGCGCACGCTCTCGTTATCGATCTCCAAAGTTTCGACCTGTTCATCTACCGGCGATCGGTATTTGTTGATGCCCACGATGACCTTCTCGCCGCGATCTATGGCGGCTTGCTTACGAGCGGCAGCTTCCTCGATTCTCATTTTGGGCAGTCCAGATTCGACCGCCTTGACCATACCACCTTGCTGTTCGATCTCTTCAAAGATAGCCCAAGCTTCGCCAGCCAACTCATGCGTTAGGCTCTCCAGCATGTACGAACCTCCCCAAGGGTCGATCACCTGAGTAAGACCAGCTTCCTCCTGGAGAATTAATTGCGTATTGCGGGCGATGCGGCTGGAAAACTCTGTAGGTAGCGCGAGAGCTTCATCGAACGCATTGGTGTGCAATGATTGAGTTCCACCAAAAACGGCAGCCATCGCTTCAATCGTAGTTCGGACAATATTGTTGTACGGATCTTGTTCTGTCAGCGACCAACCAGAAGTTTGCGAGTGGGTCCGCAGGACGCTCGACTTTGGATTCTTTGGCGAGAACTCCGCAACGATCTTCGACCACAGCAAACGCGCAGCGCGAAGCTTAGCGATTTCCATGTAGAAGTTCATGCCAATGCCCCAGAAAAAGGAGAGACGCGGGGCGAAATCGTCTACCAACAACCCCGCCTTTAATGCAGCTTTTATGTATTCTTTTCCATCCGCTAAAGTGTATGCCAATTCAAGCGCAGCATTAGCCCCCGCTTCCTGCATGTGATAGCCCGAAATAGAAACACTATTGAATCGCGGCATGCGCTTGGAACAGAATGCTATAATATCCCCTACAATCCGCATCGAAGGTGCCGGCGGATAAATGTAGGTATTGCGAACCATGAACTCCTTTAAAATGTCATTTTGGATCGTGCCAGAAAGCTGCCCAAGGGAAACCCCTTGCTCCTCACCTGCGACAATAAAGGCCGCTAAGATCGGCAGCACCGCTCCGTTCATGGTCATAGAGACTGAGATCCGCTCCAACGGAATACCGTCGAACAAGATCTTCATGTCCTCAACGCTGTCGATCGCAACTCCCGCCTTCCCCACGTCCCCCACAACGCGCGGGTGATCGGAGTCATATCCACGGTGGGTTGCCAAATCGAAGGCGACCGAAATCGCCTGCCCGCCAGCAGCTAAAGAGTTGCGGTAAAATCGGTTGGACTCTTCCGCGGTAGAAAATCCGGCGTATTGACGGATCGTCCATGGACGACCAACGTACATGGTCGCTTGAGGACCTCGAATAAAGGGCTCAAAACCAGGCATCGTGTCTGCAAAGGGGAGCTTGCTCAGGTCCTCGCGGGTATACAGTGGCTTAAGCGCGATGCCTTCCGGAGTGGTCGTCCGCAGTGCTTCCAGGTCCTTGCCCTCAAGCTGCTGTGCAACCAACTCCCGCCAGTCGTCAACAGAAACAACCTTCGGCTCGTAGCACACATCCCCATTCGAAGCATCACTTGGGGGCACATCGGACGCTACTGGCTGGCTAAGCTCCACCAACACGCCGTCACAGCATTTGGGATCGATAAAAATGACCCGCGAACCATGAACCCCAGTCAGCACAGTTTCGCTGAGAAAACGATAACCCATGCCGCGAAGTCTATCGACATCGGCTTCAATATCGTCCGAGCGAAAACACAAATGGTGCAACCCTCCATTTTTCTTCTCCAGAAATTTCGCAATTGGCCCCTCTCCGTTGAGCGGATGCAACAGCTCAATGCTGGTCGCTGGCAACGGAAACAGAGCCGCGGTTGTTTGGGCGGCCACCACATCTTCTCGCTGCGCGCAGTTCAGACCAAAATCATCCACAAAACGCTGAATGGCCTTTTCCAAATCGGGAACAGCTATGGCAATGTGGTCTAACGCGACAATCATATCCCAATCCAGATTCGAGCTGTTACAATTTTGGTAGTCTTACGTGGCAGGTACCAGGAGGTCCCAAATCTGAGCAGTTCGAATGACTACTACTTGGACGAGCGATTCTTTTGCCAATGGGGTTGAGATGTACATTCACATATCAACCTACTCTGAAAAAGCTAATCTAGACCAGCGAATTATACAAGTAATTTTGGGGGGATCATACGCTCTAACTAAACGAAGCTTTGCACGGCAAGACCTATCCGCTGCATACCCTACATCCCGCAAAGGGGTCGGCAGCCTATCAGTCGACGGCTGCTCGACGGCTGCTCGACGGCCCCCTACACCGCCAAGGGATCTTTGCGGATCACTCGCGGGAGATTCGGGTTTTTATTACCGCATTGATGAGTCATCGGTAGTAAAATCAGTGGCCCCCTAGCGAGGACTCCGAAGCAAGCAGCCGCGATGACCACGAGCCTAACTAGTGTCTGTCCGGAAATCTAAAACGCTTGTAATTTTGGGTTAAAATTGAAAAATAGCTCCTCGAAGACCGAACCCGCAAGCGGGTTCAAGCGTTGAATTTGTTGACAAAAACCAATTCCAACAACAAATCTTCGA
>JBGSJT010000611.1:0-8696 GCA_041741715.1 Pirellulaceae bacterium
CTCACCAGAGCAATTGTCGACAACGTCGCAGAGCGCGAGCCAGTTTTGCTGGGCTCCGAAGACTGCAGCGATCGTCCTGGGAAGCGGTCGAGTGATTGACTTCAGCGGAAAACGCTTACGAGATCTCAAACTTGCTGACGATAAATCGCGGCCAATCTCTGCCGTCTGGATTCCATCGTGGAGCGAGCCGCAGCGCATCGACTATGTTGCCGCAGGTGAGCATTACGGATTGCACAGCGGACGCACTCTGGCTTTTGCTCCAACCGGCAAGTCGCTCCCAAGTTCTCCGCTTAGGAATGTGCTGGAGCCCCAAGCAGTTTCTTGGATTGAAGAAAGTGGTGAACTGGCGGTTGTCTATAGCCGTCTTGGAGCCAGCGAATTGCACACCTGGAATGCGCAGGGGAAACAAATGGCTTCGGCCAATATCCCTGGTTTCGTAGAAGGGAAGATCCAGTCGTTCAATGGCAATCTGCTCTGCCTGTCGCCCTGGGGAGCCAAGGTATTCGATCGCAAGGGCAACCCGTTAGGCACTCATGACCTACCCCGCAGTAACTTCGAAGTTGGACATGCCGCATGGAATCATCACGGAGACCAATCGGCCTATCTTGGCCAAGCTGATGGGAATTCATTCGTGCTCATCGTGGATGTCACCGGCAGTAGATCGGTAGACCTTCCTTTACCGAGCGGGGAATTCAATTTGAGCTCCGGCTACTTCCACTGGAGCAGCGACGATCGATATCTTGCGCTTTCCCTTCAAGCTTCAGATACGAAACAACGACTGCTGGTTTGGGAAGCCACCAAACCCGCTTCAAAGTCGATCGTTGATCTGAACCTAGACGACGCAGAGACACCCAGCATTGCCTGGAATCCGAACAATCAATCCATAGCGGTCGCAGCAGGTGGAGGTAATTCCGCCAATGAATACCCGGTCCGTTTCGTCGACGTTAGCAATGGAAATGTCCGAGAGTTCCGAACCGAACATTCCTTTTTACCGCAGTGGGATCAGCTTGAGTGGGTCGATGCTGCTTCCGTGCGCGTCGGCGGCATTGTTTTAAACATTCCACGCGATGCGTCCACGGAGATTGGTGTTACCGAGCTTGGTTTTGGGCTGAAACGCGGCCAGATCGCTTTCAGTGGAGTTCAGCCGGGCGAATACCTTCGTTCAAGCCAAGATGCGCGCGGCGCCTCGCATCTCGAGATTTGGCGCGATGGACAACTACACGGAACAGTGGCGACACCACCCATATCTAATTCGCGGATCGCCAAGAATCGAAGCGGAACGAAAGCCGTTTTTCTTTCACACCAAAATCCAGATTCGTTTTGGCAATACGATATGGAACAACACCGAGTCGACTTTATCGCAGTCATGTGTGATGACGGCACGATTATCAAATTGAATTCTGAAGGTCTATTGCTCGATCCGTCGCCCAGTACCGACCAGTACCTTTGCCACATCATCCGCTATCCCGGTGGTGCCGAAGTTGCAGTCAGCCGAGCCGAGTTCGATCGTCGTCAGCAAGCATCTCCAGCAATCGCAGCGATGCAGTGGGTACTCGACGTAGGCGGCAGCCTTGAACTACAAGGAGTCCAATTGCCAATCACCAATCGCACCGCCGACGTGTCGGCTGCCGAAATCGATGTCGAGCACGTCACAGAAATCGATCTAAGCGGGTGCCAGATTGGGGTAGAGACACTCTCGCAACTAAGCCACTTCCCATCGCTTTTGGAGCTCAATATCAGCCAGACACCAAGCCTAAATTTGACTCAGTTGCAAAGTCAGTATCCGTCGCTCCATATCGTTACCGAAGTGTCTGAGTAGAATTGCAAGCCGGTTTCTGATTTTTCGTGTTGTACAATCACGATAATGAGCACTGCCATTCTTGACCAAGTCATTGAACTCTTAGCGGAATTCTTCGGTGAGTTGGATCGGTTTTCTGCTCGCTGGCATTCAGGACGCTAGTACGCACAAGGAACACCCCACTGCCCGAGTCCGGAACAGACGTCGTTTGAGAGATCCAGTGTTTTCGCGTTGGGAATAGTTGGCTTAGCATTGGTTTAGCGTTGACTCTATGTTCCACGTCTTTGAATTGGAATGGGGCGCGACGCTTGGTTCCCGAAGGAACGGAGCCATACCTGCCATCCTCAAAGTTACTCGGACATTCACACCGGTGGCGTCTCTTGACTAACTCGCTACTTTTCAAGCATGCCCTTTTCGACTAGCAATTCGCCGTACTTGATAAGGTAACCCTGGACTTTGCCCAAGGTGTCCTTGTCAGCTCTTTCCCAGCCCAATTCACCGCCGAGGCTGGACTCTATCGGTCCGCGTGGGCGGTCGTTTTGGGAAGAGACCAGATACAAAAGACGCTCCAACCCGAATCTGCCTTCGCGGAGCATTTGGCTGCTGCGAATTTCGCTTAGGGAGGCTGGTCCACTTAAGCCGTCAGCGCGGAATTTGTAGCCATCGGTGAGAAATGCGGTTAGATAGTTTTTGATATCGGCAAGCTCATCTTCAAACTCGTTTTCGAGTTTTACGCGAGCTTTTCTTATGTCGTCTGCGCGTTGCTGTCGCTCGAACTCTGCTTTGGTCTCTTTGGCATCTGAGATGATTTTTGCGGCAGTTTGTTCGGCCTCCTGCGACATTGCAAGGCGTTTGGCTTCATCAATCTTGCGAAGGTCGTTGGCTTCCTGGTTGGCCAGAAGTTTTGCCCCTTCACGCCGTGCTTCCTCAAGTTTGTCGGCAATAATTTTCAGCCGCTCTTGCTCATGCTCCAGTTCCAAAGCGGCAATGGATTGGGCTAGATCGCGTTCTGCGTTTGGGGGCAAGCCTTGAGAGGCAGCTTCAACTGCGTCGAGAAGTTGACCGACTTGGCTGATTGAGTCAATGGCTTCAAGGGCTTCAGCCTCGATCCGATTCAGTGAACTAGTTAGCTCCTCGGTAGGGTAGAAGCCTTCGGTTTGCTCCTGCATAACTTGCTTGGGCGTTTTCAGCAGTAAATCAAGGCGGCTGTGCAGTGACTGGGCTAGAGTTGCACTAGGTATCTGGGTGGTGAAGGCAACATTTGCTTGTTCAACCAGGGAGGGGTCGGAGGCAATTCGTTTGCCCAGCTCGGAGTGGGCTAGTTCGGCTTGGCGTTTAGATAGGTGAGTGAGGGTGCGCTCCAAGTTGTTGAGCGAGAGCTTAATCACGCTTCCCCGGTCAATAACAGATTGAGCATTGGATGATGAGACAGCCTGATTTTGTTGGCCGAAGAGTTTGGCTACTTTGATCTCGGACATGGTCGCTTCAAGATTGGCCATTTGCTTCTGAAGATTGGCGTTTTGTTCAATCTGTTGGGCGAGCTTGCCTTGTGCGTCGATTCGAGCAGAGCGATCCGAGAAATAGAAATAGCCGCCAAAAACGATGATCACCACTAGCGCAATCATCGGGACAACCTTGGAGACATCAATTGATGTTTCATCATGGCTGTGATCTCGCTTTGGGGCATCTCGCTGGGCTGAATTCTCAGGTGGTAGATTCATGGAGCGCAAAAAGGTTTGAGGTGAAAAACGCAAGTTCGAATCGTGCGATTTTGCGTTGGTGGCGCAAAAAAAGAACCCGCCTTATGTTTCACTGCCCGGCAGGAGAGGGGACAGGCCGCCTTATTATGCTCCCGGCGACGGGGGGAGTGTTGCTGCTATTATAACTCCGGCGAGGAGTCGGTGAGAGCGGTTTGTGGCTGATCCCTGGGCATTTTGTGCTAGCTCGGGGGCTCCTCCGGCTGCTGATCCGACTTCTGGCGACGCCTGCGCTCGCGTTTTTCGAGCAGTGCGTTGCTACTCTCAAGTAGCTGATCAAGGCCCTCGACTTCGCTGCTTGGTTCCGCAACTACGGGTTTGCGATCGGCAATCGGGTGAACTTGATCGAACTGGCTTAACGACGAAACCTCTACTACCTCGCGGCCAGCAATTGTTTGTTCATCGACAGGGGGCCAGGGAAAAGACTTTCGCTCGCGGTACTCGTCGGGTGAAATGTGAAACTGGGAGCGCATCACAAACGGAAATCCACCGTATTGAGCGTAGCCATCGCCACGTCGGATTTGGACAATGCTTTGGTCGGGGGCATCACTTGCGAGTAGTACATCGTTGACGCGTAGTCTGGGAGAGGTTGACTCGGAATTGTTAATTTTGAGCGTAGAACCGATGGCCGTACCCAACAGGCTCAACTCGTCAGTAAACGATCGCGAGTGAACCAGGGCTTCGCCGGAAAGCTCGACAATTTCGCGCATGTCTTCGATGTTGGAGGCGGCGAACACCTGTTTAAATCGGGTATTGGTGCGTATGGTGGACATTAAATCGACACCCTGGCGCTTGAGATCAGTTAGGGATTGGTTGGCTAGGATCAATCCAATGTTCATGCTCCGAGCGGTCTGCAAGATCATATCCAGGTTATTGGCGATAATCCTCTGGAACTCATCGACGAATACGAACACTTGTTTGCGATCCCGCTCAGGGGTCTCGCTCGCAGAACCAATGATTGAGTAGAGGGCCACTCGGGCAATTTCTGCGGCTGAAGTAGCGCCTTTGGAAGAAGGCAAGTGGAAATAGACCACCTGCGGCTCTCGAAAGATGTCAGCAAAATCTATTTGGTTTTCAAGCACTGCTGCGGAGCAGTTGCTGTCGCTGGTTAGATTTAGCGATTCGGTTGAAGCAAGGCGTTTTACTATTGAAACCAGGTGAGAGGCATCTTTGATATCCTCTCGCGAGAACCTTCCCGGTGTAGGATTTTGCAATGGCTGGGCGAGCTTTTGAAACGAGCCAATGTTGGGGAACTGCTGCAAGGTGCGGTGGAGATAGTTTGCATTTGCATCGGAGTAGTGGCCGCGTCCATAGTCGGTTCCATACTGCAAGCCGAGAGCGGCGGTAATGACATCAGTTTTTTGGTAGAGCGACAAAGACCGGAAGTATTCTTGTGCCAGCGGGTTAAATCCGTAGGAGCTTTTGTGCAACTCGTTGGTGAACCAGCGAAAGCGTTTGTTGGCATTGGCAGCATCAATCTGAGTACCGCGAAACAGGGCTTTATCGTCACCTTTGAGATCGATAACTACAATCGAGCAATCCTTTTGGCGGATTAGTTGATTGAGAATTAGCGCAACTCCCATCGAAGTCTTACCGGAGCCAGAGTCGCCAAGGATATGGGCATGCTCTTCGAATATTATACGAGGAACAATGATTGGTGAGCCATCAGCTTTGTTGGTTCCTAGCAGCAAGCTAGCGCGCTCAATCTGATCACGGGATTGAGCGATGTCATCGACCAGTCGATTCCAATTGCCGAATGCAAGGATCGTGTCCGGCCGAGCCTCAAGTTGCATTCGTAAGCAAGCAGCCAGTCGAACACCGGTGGCATAAAGGAAAACCAAGGGGAAGCTAAATGAAAGTAGCAATACGATTGCCTCGCGTCCCACAAGAAACCCAATGGCGGTCACATAGGCAAACATGTGACGCGACCTACCGTTTCTGCCGAACATAATTTCACGCTGCGATGGCGGATCATCGATTTCTGACAATAGTTTGAAATTAGGAATCCGTTCGAAATATCCGCGGTTGCTGCGGGTGGATAGCTTCGGCCCAATTTCTTCAAATGCCTTCTCCGAGGGCAAGCCTACGGCTTTTCGTAGAAATTCATTTCTTTGCTCTTGGGGAAGTTGAGTAAGAATTCGCAATTGATAGGGTTGCAATTTGGCGACTTGCGGAGGTTGCTTCTCAAGATCTCCAGTCCATGCTCTCAGTTCATTATTTTCCCTGACGTTATCCTTCCCGAGTTGATCGATAGTTCTCCTATCGAAGGGTTGCTGCGGCAGTTCTTCTTCGACTTCGGTTTCCGGGTTTTGCTGCCTGAGATAGACCGATTCTCGCTGAATCTCCAGTTGATCGTACAAAGTGTAGTGAGTTGAAAATAGTGGCTCAAACGCGCAGCACCAAAGCAGCACGACGGCAATCAGCATTCGTTTGCGGGAGGTCGCTTTGCCAACTGGGGATTGCAGAATACCAGCGGCTTTGATCTCTTTGCTGTTGTAGCAATGCCAGTCTAGGAGGCTACGCGAAAATGCAGCTTTTGCGTTCGCAATTCGCATTGTTGGGCGCGAGTAGAGCAATGCTGCCAACAGTTCGACTGCAACTGGAAGGAGGAACAGAAAAGTTAATGTCGCAAAGGCAGCAGGCAGTATGAAGCGATTGCCAAAAGGATGTATCGCAGTAGCGATGCCGTCGATGAACCAAGGCGTTGCCAGCAGCAAAACAATAACCAGCCAATAGAGCTCTAATCCCCGTACTGATTTTAGGTGCCAAAATCGTGTTGCCCACTTTCGGCGAATAGACTGTGATTGTTCTCTGGGATAGGGAGTGGTGGAACCCAAGTACAGGGTGTGCTTTGCGAATCGATCCGCAACGATCACGGTGCATACCGTAGCAATTAGCAGCAAGGCAAACAGAGAGCGTAGGTAGAGGATGTAGGCCACCAAAGCCGGAAGCACCACAATATAGGCACCGAGTTGCCAAACGTCTTTTGGCCAACCGATCCATGCAGCAACCAGCGAGCAAACCGAGATTGATGCAAACAGGCCATATGCGTCATGGGAATAGGGGTACGGCAGTAGTCCAAGAAGCGCTCGAAAGAGACAAGCAAAAATAGCGACTAACGCAGTGCGGCGAACAATGCGTTTTGCCGATTCAGTTGATTCAACAAAAACAGGAAACTCTGTTACAAGACCAGTTGCTTGTGGAAGACGATCCGCTTGAACTGGGTTATCAAATGATTGACGCAGTGAATTTGGCAGCGCGGGAACTGAGTGCATCAGTCGCTTAAATTGCTCGTACAGCATTAACCTTCTCCACTCGAGCGCAAGCGTTGCTGAAGATTTGCTGCGAGTATTGCCGTTAAGCCGGGTACAGCTTCCACGCGAAATGGCAGGGGCCAGGTTTGCCGCAGGATTGCGTCTTGAATTTGAATCACCTTTTCTTGCTCAGAGGTGATGATGGCCATCATGTAGCTTTGCTGCTTAACCAACTGGGCGATGATGGGATGTTTGACCGAAGCTTCGATCTGCGCTCGTGCTCGCCGCAGGATATGGGCGGGGTCACTCCCGTGATCGATGCGCATCATCGCCAGGCGCGGCTTGACTCCCTCGGTGTCGAGGTAGTGCTTGCCAAGTTGCAGGTGCTTACCGGAAAGGGTGCCGAGTTTTTGCTCGATCTCGCGAATTAGTAAACGCTCGCGGGGGAATGCTCCAAGGCAGCAAAATTGGAGCATCGCAAAGTTCTCGACGAGCACTTGTGGTCCGGCAGATTTGCACTTTTTGGTGCTTATCCCGTAGAGCTTGGCGGTGGCCGGTCCAACAACAAAATAAACTTTTTCGGAGTCCAGCGAATAGCGATTCAGAAATCCATTCTCGACCAGTCGCGAGGTAACTTTGGTGACGGCATTCAGCTCGGATTCTTTGAAGAACAGTGCGTGTAGAACTTCTCGGGTTGAGAGATGGTAACGTTTGACGTGGTTGAGGATCTCGTAGTCACGATCCGCCAACCGCGGGTGTTTAGGGGATGGCTTTGGCACTGGCTACCAGATTTCGTAGGGTAATGCTCGTTGATAACAATCTTGGTGAAACTCGTTGACGCGGATCTTGTCGTAAGCACCGCCAAACTCAAGCACGAGTTGGGGAGTGGCTCCTGGTAGCGTGGCGATAACCGCATCGGGTAGTTTTTGCCCACGTCGATGAGGTGCCAGGACATCTTCGCCAATCCAATATTGTAATCGAGGCGAGTGGCTGCGTTTTAGTTGGAGATACATCTCGGAAACTCCGAGATCGTGGGTTGCTTGATACTGCCGCTTGAGCTGGCCTTTGGCACGGCCGCCAAAGATGGTGGTGGCCAGTTTGCTGGCCAGATAGACATCGCAGCGAGTGGTCTCAGCCCTCCAGCGGTGCTGAAGCTTCCAGGCTGCGGCAGCCAGATCGGGCTCGGGATCAGCCGGGGTCCAACTAAGAATTGATTGCTCCATAACTGGCAGCGGGCGAGCTAGAACGGCAAAGCAAACAAGCAGTTTCTGCTCTTGCAACTGAGCTAAGCGGCGTTTGGCGGCGGCGGTGGGATTACTGAGTTTAGCCCACCAGCAACCAGCGATTTGCCCAAGTGTGAATAGTCGTACGTGGTTGCAAAGAGCCGCTAAGATTTCGCGATCACGCCGGGTTAATTTCACAATAATGCTCCATAGTGTCAGTGCTAACCTAGAGGTGACACCATGGAGTTGGCCTTGGCCAAAAGAGTCAGGTGAATCTAGGGTGTGTTGGGTTTCCAAGGGGCACCAAGTGCGGCACCAGTGTGGTGCAATTCAGGTGCTGGAGTTTATCTAGTGAGTGGAGGCGTTGCTCGAAGCAACGCCGTGGTTTACGCGGGCGTTCAGCCCGCGTAAAGAGGCCGGAGCGTTCAGCGGAGGCCGAACAGTTTGCACCCGGCCCCAGCCGGGTCAAACTGGGGCGAGCGGCCTAGCGAGCCGGGCGAACGTACAGTTCGCCAGCATGCACCGGCCCCAAGCCGGTCATGCGTAAAGCCGTTCAGGCTAAGCCGCGTTCAGCGGCGCGCGAATCTTAGCACTGCCATCTCAGATAAAATCTACCACCTGCGCGCCTGCGCCTTGCGCCGCAAAAAAAAACTTGTTACCCTGA
>JBGSJT010000612.1:0-83367 GCA_041741715.1 Pirellulaceae bacterium
ACGATGGTCTGCTCGGGTTTTATGTCGAAACCGCCGACTTACGAATCGAGGACATCAAGCTCCAAAGACTTCATCCACCCACTCAATCTGACGAACACTTGACGACTGGCTGATCATGCGCGGTTTGTCGCAACATCGGTGTACGCGAAGTCGAGTTAGCGGTACTCTTGGGTACACAGTTCGGATCCACGGTGTTCGATTCAGATTCTCGACGCGCTAGAGCCGTAGGGGCGAGCAGCCGATAGATGGCGCAACGTTTGCTGTACATATCCGCAAAATCACATTTCTCGTGCTGGAGTCGTTGAATGTTTTGGCTAGTCGGCTGGGTTGTCTTCGGCTTTTTAGTTGGTTTGATCGCTCGGGGGATGGTACCTGGCTCGCAGCCGATGGGGTGCCTGCGGACGATTCTGCTTGGCGTCACAGGCTCGTTCGTCGGAGGATTGATAGGTTACCTATTTCGTGGAGGCGATATAGTTCAATCGAGTGGTTGGCTCGGCTCTGTGATCGGCGCGATCATCTTGTTGGCGATTTGTATTCGCCGCGGAAAATTCCTGGATTGAATCGGGCGGTCGTTGGAAAATTTGAACCGAAAGAACCTTGCCATGTCAACGATTTTAGTGGTCGATGATTGTGACGACATTCGCGAATTAATTACGTTGCACCTTGAGAAGCGAGGATTCACAGTCGTTTCCGCGTGCAACGGCAGCGAGGGGGTACTGGCGGCAACAAACGCCCCCCGTGCATTGATACTAATGGACGTCAACATGCCGGAACTTGATGGTTTTGAAGCCACGCTGCAAATACGTAAGCTTGACCTTGAAAGTCGCATTCCCGTAATCGCGTTAACCGCGTACGCCCTTACCGGCGACGAGGCTCGTGCGCGGGCGGCAGGATGTGATGACTTCCACGCCAAGCCAATCAGCTTCGACAAGCTCTTCCAATAAATTGAGGCGTTAATTGGGAGACCTGACAGCGCACTACAGGCGCCCCTCCCGACCAACTCACTCAATTCAGTTGAGTATAGAGCGGACGTTCGAACATCAACCTAGTGTTTTGTCTAACTTTAATTTTGGGGTTGGGAGAGTAGAGCGATTGTCCCAATCGCTTTAGAAACTATAGGGACAATCGTTCTACTCTGTCTCAATTCCGAAGTTTACCGCACATGGTTACCTCATCTTTGACCCGCATTTTGTGAGTAGATCAGCACAGTGTAAGGGGGCAGCTCGATGCGGCCGCGATGAGACTGGCCATCGTAGGCTTCTTCGCTGGCTTCAATGTCGCCACTCGCTTGCCCGCCAAAATCTTCGCTAAAGGCTTTACGGTCACTGCTGAAGCGTCTCGACCATGTCCCGCCGGCAGGCAAACCGAACTCGTATTGCTCGTAGTGCTGATTGGCAAAGTTAACGATGACGATGGTCTCGTCCCCCTGCCCCCCGTTGTACCAGCGCCTAAAGGCAACTACTTTGCCCCCTTGGTTGACGTGAAAGACGTCGACATGTTTGCCAGTCAAACCTTTGGTGTTTCCCTCTCGGTTGCGTCGCAGTTGGATCAGTTGCGCGGTGAGCTTGATGATACCTGCATGCTCGTCGGCTTTGTCCCAGTCGAGCTCCTCAGCATCCTGGAACCAACCATCCTCAAGAAACTCTTGACCTTGGAACAGCATCGGAATACCAGGAGCGGTCAAAGTCAAAGCGAGTCCGAGTGTTGCTCGCTTCTGAGCGTACCAGTTGCCGGGATCTGCTGCATCAACTTCGCTAGGTACTCGCGATTTCCCGTTGGCGACTTCGTCGTGGGACTCTGTATAGACGACGCGCTGAAAGGGGTCGCAATTGTAGCAGTGATTCAGAGCGTCGCGCACTTTGTTCATGTCGCGACCCGCGTCATCGACTTGTGTGATGACATCGCGGATTGGATGCACGAAACTGGCGTCCCACTGAGTAGCAAAGCCAGCACCTCCTTCGATGTCGGACTTGGTCAGGTAAGGATTATCTTGAAGGTCTTCGGCGATCGTGATGGCCGATGGTTTATAACTATGAATTTCTCGATTGATCCACTGGGTCAGCCCCCAGCCTTCTGGGATCTCCTGCGTTCCCGACGCGTCAATGCTGCGAATGTAGAGTGTCATGTCGTACCTTAGGCCATCGACGCGAAAGTCTTCCAGCCACATCATGGCGTTGTCCCGAATGTAGGCCCGCACTTCCCCCCGTCCGTAGTCCGGGCGAGTGTCTCCCCACGGCGTTTGGCTGCGGTGATCGTTGAAGAAATAGATCCCTCCCTTGTCATTCTCGCTCCACCCGTCGAACTGCCACAGATTGAGATCGCTCGGCCCAAAATGGTTGTAGACAACGTCCAGAATGACAGCGAAGCCAGCGTTATGGGCTTCGCGCACGAATTGCTTAAAGCCTAGCGGACCGCCATATGACGATTCAATTGCGTAGGGATGGGCCGGATTGTAGCCCCATGACAGATCTCCAGCGAATTCAGCGATGGGCATGATCTGCAGGGCGTTGACACCGAGCGATTTCAGGTGGTCGAACTTCTTCGTGAAATCTTCAAAAGTGCCCACCGAGTCTTTGTCGCTGCGAAAGAAAGTGCCGATGTGCGTCTCGTAGATGACCAATTCATTCCAAGCTGGCATTTTGAAGTCATCGCTCTGCCAATCGAATTTGGGATCGTGAATGACGCCACTTCCAACCGAGTTAGTGACTTCTCGCACCCTGGGATCGATCCGCTGAAACGTGTTCTCGCCATTGGTAATCTGATACTTGTACTGCTGCCCCGGTCGAGCACCTTCAACAACGGCGAGCCAACAACCGCTTTCTTCACGCTGCATTGGCGTTGCATCTGGATTCCAGTCGTTGAAGTCGCCGATGACGCTGACCTTGTCCGCGTGAGGTGCCCAAACGCGGAAGGCCACCGCCTGCTCGAGGATGATTGGTCCCATCCCTTCAATCGGCGCATTGTCCGGGAGCGTTTGCGACTGCGATTGAGACTGTTCTATCGTAGCGGTTTGAGTCATTGAAGTTGCTCCTTCACAAAATGGATTTCAGAGGTAGGGAAGTAATCTGAAGCGGAAGCGGGTAAGCAGGCGCTACGAAGTGAATGGACGAAGGCAAGCTTGGCAATTACTGCAGGAGGTAGTTGCTCGGGCAAAAGTGCTGGTAGGCCCACATCAAAATTGTATTCGCTTAGTGCCATTCGTCGCCGTTACCACGTCGTATCCGTGCTTTTGCAGTTGCAGCGTCATCATCTCACGCGTGTCGTCATGATCTTCGACCAGTAAAACGGGAGCCATGTTATATCCTTTTCAGCTCGTTGCTTTTCGCCGTGTCACTCGCCATCTCTGCATAGGGTCTGACATGCAGCATGGAATGGCTCGCTGTACCACCCGACCGGATGGCAACGATGGCTTCATCTCGTTAGCAAAGCTCATGCCGTTTCGCCTCGCCATTGACCAATGTTGGCAAAAGATGTAAGCAGTTTGCTATTGTTGGGATGTTTGCGATTCTCCTAAGACATCTTCAATCCAGACTTGTTGGACTAATACCAAAGTGGCAGCCAGCAGCGGCGTGGCAACCATCAGGCCTAGAAATCCCGCAATCGCTCCCATCAAGGCCTGAACGGAAATCAGCAGCGCGGGTGGAATTGAGGTTTGATGTTGCTGCAGCAATGGGGTGATCACATTGCTTTCTAGTAGCTGCAATGCTGCATACAGCACAACTACCCAGCCGACTGTTGCCAGCCCCTGGGGCAATGCGACGAGCATTGCCAGAAACAGGGCTAGGAAGCCTCCAATATTCGGTACAAACGTGAGTAGGCCTGTAATCACACCGACGGTGCCAGCCATGGGGACTCCCAGTGCGAACAATGCAGTCGCGGTACCCGATCCAGTAATGGCCATCGTCATGAATCGCCCCAGCAGCCAGCTAAACAACGTAGAGCCAATCTTATCGAGCACCTCTTTAACTCGACTCCTTCGCGTGAGCGGAAATAGTCTTGCAAAACCATCGCGGTAGAGCGTCGGATCAACAGCGATGAAAATACCAACAAAGAGGATCACCCCCAAATTCGCAACCAAGCCAAGCGTTGTTGAAAACAGATTGGTTAGTATTGAAAATGCCTTGCCTGCGGCTGACTCGACCAGCGCCACCGATGGACCTTGAAACGCACTACCGCTATTGCGGTCGGAATTGTCCGTCGTAGATTTGTCACTATCTGACGGTTGTGCTGAGTTAACTACTTGAGCCGAACGTACTTGTTTCCCGGAACGATCATGTTGCGGCTGATCTTCGGCGATCAACTGCTGCGCGAACGGAATCCTTTTAAATGCGGCCAGCGCAAGTGGGTATTCGCTAAGTCGATTGACGAGTTGCTCGGTCCCCTCGTCAAGCTTATCAGATGTAGCCTGCAACCTGCCGTGAATCTTGTTTCCAAGCAACGCGAAACCACCGATCAGGGCGAACAGTAAAAACGAAGTCACTAGCGCCAAATTCCAACTGTACCCAATCGGTAGATAACGGTTTGCGGTCTGGCTTGCTTTGGTGAGGAATATGGCTAACAACACTCCTAGGAAGACGAGCAACACATAATCCAACGCCAGCACGAGCACCGAAGCCATGGCGACGACAAATGCCGTTGCGAACAACAAGATGCCAATTGCTTTGGCAATCTGTGGAAGCGAATTTGAGCTTTCTTTCAACACTGATCACTTTTTGTTTGAAGCATGATTTTCCAGTCAGTGTTCCAGTAGTTGCACCATGAGCCAATTGCCATGGCGTTCGATATCAACTTTCTGCTCAGCTAATCGTGCTAGCGTTTGGTTTTTAGTGAAATAAGTTGACAACCACTGGGGAACACTAGCCAAGAGGTTCGCCAGGGCAACGTCAGGGATGGTGAAGTCGTGAAAGTAAAGCCATAATTCGACACTCTGCTGGGGACCATCGCGTGTGAGCGCTGGGGTTTGGAATAGCGGCACATCAGAAGGTGCCAAACTCACCTCTACGCAATCTGCGAAACTGTTGACGCTTAGAGTCCTTCCCGAGTCTGACAAGGCCCGGAGGAGATCAAGTCGCTGGGCGAGTTTCTCGTTTAGAGCTGCTATTCTAGAATCGAACTCGAGGTCAATCTTTTGTCGCAGCTCCTGCTCAGTAAGCAGTCGAGTAATTTCCTCGGCTTGAGGTTGGCTTTCCGTCGCTCGACTGGCAGCAACTCGGCGAACGATTCTGCCGCGCAATCGCGGTGCAGTGGAACCGATGCCGGTGATGGCGAGGGCCGATCTAGCGTTCAATGAGACCGGCTGAGAGCTGAAGCGTAACCCGTCGAAGAAAATGGGCTTGTTCGCGGTGTACCAAGTGGTTGATTTTGACTGGATCGTTGCCGGGCCGTTCGTACCGCATGTCACCGAAGTCACTTGGCCAGAGATCCAGCACTGTAGCTCTAATCCGTTCGCCTTCTCCGTTAAAGTGCAGCGGACTTGACCGTCGCATACAGCTTGCCCGCGCGAGTGGGTCCCCAGCACTGTGCGGTCGATGGGCGCTGTATGGCTATAGTCGCGATTGATGGATTCCACGATCATCGCGGCAGGTATTCGGAAGCGCAACCCAATCGTTCCGTGCTCGCGTGGCGGAGGGAGCACCTCCACCAACGCGCTCGCCACAGACGCTATCTCAGCCTGTTCTAGAATAGATGGTAACTCCTGCGCCGTGGCAGCGATCGTGACGCAGAAAATTACTGCGAGAAGGTTTGCTACAACGGGCAGTCGAGGAATCATAGTGCGAGCAGGCATAAACTTACCACGGCTTCAGTTTCCAGCCCAAAAAGAAACCAACGGCCAATACAGCTCCAGCCGTGACCATCGGGCGCTTGCGCCAGTACTGCACCGCCGCTCGCTCTACGTCATCGAACAGGATTTGGAGATCTTCTCGCGGATCGTCACCAAAGTTTGGCTTGGACCCGTCCTCCACTTGCGTGCCAGCCACGGAAGTGGGCCCTTTCGACGCGGCGGTCGGCCGCGGCGTACCCTGACTTGTTGAACTCATTTCCTTCCTCCCCTTTTCCGCGCTTTGATCAGCGCCTGCGAGAGAACAAAGACATACTCATCACCAAGCCGACCAGGAGGCCAGCACCCAGAGCAATTGCGACAGATTCCAGCGGTCGTCGCGCAACATTCCTGACGGTGTCGTCATAGCGTCTTTGGGCAGACGATGCGAGGTAGTCGTAATTCTCGCGCACTGCATCGCTAGCCCCTCGCGCGTATTCGCTGGCCATGTCTGACACTCTCTGCGTGCCACGTTCTACTTGTTCTTTCGAAATCATTTTCAGCTCCTAAAATTTGCGTTTCGTCCTGCCCCATTCAGCGCGAGTGGGGCCACACAGTCGACTGTGTTAGACAACTGGACTCCGACGTCCCGCGATCAAACCAACCACGAAAAGGACGAGGAAGACGAAGAAGAGAATCTTGGCAATGGTGGCGGAGGTTCCAGCCACAACGCCAAAACCCAGAACGCCAGCGATTAGAGCGATAACCAAAAAGGTGAGTGCCCAGCCTAACATGTTGATCTCCCGTTTCAAAAAAGTGTTAGTTAGCAAGTTGCCTTAAAAACGTAGCACTACAACCACTGTAGTGACTTAGGCCAGAGCGCTTAGTAGCGATCATGAGCTTGCCATGTGTTGAACTTCTAGATGAATAGGCAAAGGTCATGCCAAAGCCAGTTATCTGAAAACTTTTTTAGTGCGCAGGGGGCCAGTGGTCGCCCAACTGCCATCAGGCTGCGCGTTGACATTCCAACGTGAGCGCTTCGGCACTCAGAGTAGAACGATTGTCCCAATCGTTTATCAAGCGATTGGGACAATCGCTCTACTCTCCCAACCCCAAAATTAAAGTTAGACAAAGCACTAGAGTCCAAAACCAAGATTAAAACCAATGTGTCGTCCTAGTTCGCTCGTTGCGCATAGTTCCAGAAAGCGACGCAGTTCCAGAAAGCGACGCATGATACGCAGAGTGCTGCAGGCTGAAGCATAACGTCCTGTCGTGACGTCGAAACATTCACCTATCTTTCACCGCCGCAATCTGAAAGAAATACGTAACGATAGTTTACGTAACGATAGATACAGTGCTTTAACCATGATGTGTTAACTCGGGAATGAAAGGAGCCCCAGGCTGGTGGTTACTAGCCCGGGGCCCGCTTCCAAATTTGCCGCATTCTTTTCACAACTCGATTTTGGTCGCGCAAGCACAGTACCTGTTCTAGCTAGAAACGATACCAGGCTCGTTGATGTGACCTCTCTTGGTAGTCCTTGATCAGGCTGGCGGTACAGATTCCAATCAGTAGACCTAAGCCGAAGGAAATACCAATGGATCTACCCGGTGCTTCGGAAATCTGATCGCGAGTTGCGGCGTACGCATGGGAGATTGGCTGAGTGACATGTTCCGAAGCGGATTCGAACGCGTGCTGCGCTGAGCGGGTGACGCGACTTAACAGACCTTCGCTCGAGACTGCCAGCTCATCAATCATCGACTCAATCTCGCTGATGTCTGCGCCTGTTTTCTGGTGAACCAGCGCGATTAACTTACGCGAGTCGCCATCGACCGATTTCAAATCCTCTTTGGAAAGCGCTGGCCAAGTTTTTCTAATGTTCGCACGGAGCTCCTCCCAACGAGTTTCGATCGAAGGTCGCGGCTCGCCACCACGCAATGGAGTGAAGTTTTCCTGAGCCATCGTTGATCCTCATATTGAATTGGTATAACGGTTGAGCAGGCATGCGGAACAGCCGCTGCTGCAGAAAGATGTTGATAGCCACTATTTTGGACGGCGTGCGTGAACTCGGGTGTAGGCATCTTCCGAGGCCACCCGCACCTCTTCCCAGCTCATCGTTTGAGCCCCCCCCTCGCTCTCCCAGCGTTGGCGAGCAATTCGCTCCCGCTCGGTCCATTGTGCTGGTGCATCGGGATCGAAAGCTTCCCAGCCAGCGCGATAGGCGGGTTCGTAATCATCGAAACTATAGTTTTCACTGTAGTAGGGGCGGTTCGAGTATTCGCTACGCCAGTACTCGGTTTCGACCGTGGGATCAATGTCTTCCGCCACGGCCTTGCCGGCCAAGCCTCCGACAATTGCCCCAACGGCAGTCCCCACAACGGCACCTATGGGGCCAGCCACGGCACCGGCGGCAGCGCCTGCAGCGGCACCACCCGCCGCCGCACCCAAGCCCGTTCCAACAGGATGTGCTCCCGCTTCACCGCTCAGTGGGTCTTCGTTACGCAGCTCCTCAGCAGAGTCCTCAAGATGTAGGCCGTCCTCAAGATAGCGAACATCGTTGGGGTCAAGCGTTTCGTGCGGATCGTAGTTCTTCTTCTGCATCGTATATTCCTTATGGTTAGAGCGGGTGCAGGCAAGGCGTTCGCCATGGCCAATCGATTGAGCTGAATAAGCTGGCATTTGTTGTGCCAAATTTTTCGATCATCTTGTTCACTGAAAACTTTGATCGCTGGTCGAGCAATTGGAACTGACGTCACGCATGCCGTTGATAGAAGACCGATCAATACTCATGAGCTACGGGTTCATGATGTTCATCTCCCACTCATTTTTGTGTTCGACGCTTGAGCTGCGATCGGTGTGGGATGGCGTAGCGGTACCCAAGGAGGACATCCACAGAGTTTGTCGAGTGCGATCAGTGAATGGGCATATGTTTTGCTTCGCACCTTCTTGGTCGCTACTCCCTATTGAGTAAAAGCGTGAATCGGTTTTCACGCAGGTCGGCGATACACCGCACTGCACCGTGCCTTGCGAGCATCGTTCAGGTCGCGTCGTGCACCACACATCGAACACAGGAGAAAGTTATGAATTGGGATCAGATCAAAGGCAACTGGAAGCAATTCTCAGGTCAAGCCAAACAGCAATGGGGCAAGCTCACTGATGACGACTTGGCCGTTGTCGATGGGAAGCGTGAGGAGCTTGTCGGTCGCGTGCAAGAACGTTACGGCGTTGCTCGCGAAGAAGCGGAAAAGCAAGTCAAGAAGTTTGAGGGATCTTGCAACTGCTAACTCCTCCACAGTTCAGCCTGTTCAGCAGAAACACTTTTTAGAATCAATTACTTACGGAGAACACCGATGAAAACTATTACGTCCGTCGCATGTTGCACAATTTTGATGTGTGGTGCTTGGCCAGTCTTGGCGCAAGAAACCAAGGCGCAGCGTCCAAGCACTGATCGTTCGGCTGCCAGCCAGCTCGACGGGAAGACGCATGGTTCGAATGTTCGCGCCAGCCAGTTAATGGGGATGAACATCCAAAACGCTACTGGGAAGAGCGTTGGCGAAATTAATGATTTGGTTATCGACGCCAACACCGGAAAAATCCGCTACGCAGCGGTGACTTACGGAGGATTCCTCGGCATCGGCAACAAGATGTTCGCTGTTCCGTTCGAAGCTTTCAAATGCCATCCCGCTCGAAACGCCCCTGACCAGACGGTGCTCATGCTCGATGTCAGCCAGGAGAAGTTGGAAGGGGCAGTAGGATTTGACGAGAGCAGTTGGCCTGATTTTGCGGACCAGAAATTTACGATGGATCTAGATCGTCGCTACGGTGTCGATCGCAGAATGCGAGATCGAGAGGGCAAAGTTGACGTCAGGGTCAATCGCGATGGGGTCGACGTTGATGTCGACGGCAATCGCGATGACAAATAGTTAAACGGCTGTAGCTTACTATCCGATCTTGTTCGAATCGCCGTGAGTTGATGCTATCAACCCATGGCGATTCGCTTTGTGTTTTGTTTCAGTGGTACAAGGGAAGTCTTATCATGAAAGTTCTAACGAACTTGTTTCGCGCATCCACCAATTTGGTAGTCGTAACCTGCCTGAGCTCTATCGTCGCAAATGCGGATGAGAAACAGCTAAAAGGTCAATCCACGTCGTCCCAGGTTGAGCCAGCATCAGTCACACCGACTGGTTCTGCAGAACCCTCCGCCGACAGAGCCGTTAGCGAAGTGCTGATAACGTCTTCCAATTTGATTGGAGCTACCGTGCGCAATTCGCAGGATGAGCCGGTCGGCGAGATCAATAAAGTGTTCATAAGCAGCGATCGAGAGCTGGTTCACGCGGTCGTCGATTGCGGCGGATTCCTGGGGCTGGGGACGCAGCGGGTGGCGATACCCATTGCAGCACTACGCCTTGAGCCTGCGGTTGATGACGGTCGTTCGTCCTGGCTGACTACCACTGTCGACCTGAGCCAGGCTCCCGCTCTGGAGACAACCGAGCTGCTCGAATTGCTTGATCCGGCTTGGCTGAGTGTCAACGCAAAATTTTTCGATGTAGCCATGCGGCTCCCCGAAAATGTAGAGCTTATTGATTTGAACCGCCTGATTGACCAAGAGGTTTACGGAGTTGGAGGTGAATCGCTAGCTTATCTCCGAGAGCTCGTCTTGACGTTTAATGGCAGGGCACACGCCCCTTGGATCGCAATCCTTGGATACGGCGGTGTGCTCGGCGTTGGCAGGGAATACGTGGCGATTGACTTTAATGAGATGAGCATAACACCAACTGCGGAGTCCACCTATCGGATCGTTGCTAAGCTGGACGTCAACCGTCTATCTGGGAAGCAGAAGGTAACCCCACCGCAATATCCTGAACTACGCTTGCAGACTGTTCGCCGAAAGATTGTGGAGTAAGCATCGAGTTTAGGTACTAGGAGTGGCTATCTTGGTCCAGCTAATCACTCAAACTCACGACACGGTCGACATGAATTCCGAAAGATGCAATGCGGTCGCGCACCTTGCCCCGCGTGATGCCCAGTATTTCGGCCGCTTTAGATTGATTACCATCAGTGGCCTCGAGAACAGTGGCAAACAAGCGTCGTTCGATTTGTTCGAGTGCTTCAGCGTACAAATCATGGCTACCAGCGGCTAGGCGCTCTTCGATGAAACGCGACAAAGAAAACTGATCATCAACTTCAGGTGTCGAATCGGCAACTTCCGTCGATGAAAGCTCACGATCCGCGCTAACTTGGCTTGCATCTTGAAGCGGTTGGGGAGTGACTACCGTCCGAACGTGGGGACGTTGGTTAGTAGCCAAAGCTGGGGGCGAAGTTTCTGCGATGAAGCCTGGGAGGTTCGTCGAATCGATGACCGTCCCGGTCGTGTTAAGCAACGACTGACGTACGACCGATTGGAGTTGCCGGATATTGCCGGGCCAAGCGTAGTTCACGAGTAACTCCAGGGCGTCCGGTGTAATGCCAGTCATTTCCGGTCGACTCATCTCGGACTTGGCACGCCGAAGAAAGTACTCAAGTAATAGCGGGATGTCCTCACGACGTTCGCGTAGCGGCGGCAAAGGAATAGTGAAACCGTTGAGTCGATACAAAAGATCTTCCCGGAAGTCTCCTGCCTTGACCATCTCTTCGAGAGGGCGATTCGTAGCGGCAACGATTCGCACGTCGGTCGAAATCATTTCCCCCCCTCCAACTCGTTCGAACTTTTGTTCTTGCAGGACGCGTAAGACTTTTCCCTGAATTATGGGTGACATATCACCTATCTCGTCGAGGAAAATCGTTCCGCCATTGCACAGTTCGAAGCGTCCGATACGTCTCTTCTCTGCTCCAGTAAACGCCCCTTTTTCATGGCCGAACAGCTCACTTTCGAGCAACTGGTCCGGTATCGCGGCGCAGTTTACCGCAGCGAATGCCTTGTCGGCGCGGTCGCTGTGGTGGACTAAGGCGCGGGCCACCAATTCCTTCCCACTACCGCTTTCGCCACGCACCAAAACCGTGACGTTCTGAGCGGCCACCCGACCGATATCTTTGTAGACTTCGATCATGGCCTTGGCATTGCCGACGAAACGCTCGCCGCCTGAGTCGCCGTCACCAACGGGGAGTGCCACGGGCTGATCCATCATTTTTCGAGCTTTGGCAGCGCTGGCTGTCAGATCGCGAAGTTGTTCGATGTTCAGCGGTTTTGCCAGGTAGTCGTAAGCTCCAGCCCGCATCGCTTCAATGGCCGTTTCACTGGATGTGTCTCCCGTGATGAAGATCACCGGAAGTTTGCTGTCCATGATGCGGATCTTGCGGAACAGTTCGAGCCCATTGTACTGAGGCAGATAAACATCGAGCAACAGAACGGATGGCTTCTCTCGCTCCAATAGTTCGAGCCCCTCGTCGCCGTCCGCGGCTGAGAAAACTTGGAAGTCGTGATGACCCTCCAGGCCGCGGGTAACGATGTGGCGAACGCTGCGATCGTCGTCGATTACAAGTATTTTTGTCATGTCGGCTCCAACAATATCCATACAGCAAGGTCGCTTAGTGGGCAATGCGCATGGTGGGCAATGCGCATGGTGGGCAATGCACATGGTGGGCCATTGACCAGTTCTTGCACGATTAACTATCGGCTTGAGCGATAAATGACTGCGCTGGCTGATGGTCGGTCGCGCTGCCAGATTTCCGACCAGGCGACACCTGTGTCAAACTTCGACGGCAGAAATCTTCCACTCACGTACAGCCAGAATGGCTAGTCTTTCTTGTGCTACCGCTTCGGCGGCTTCAGCCGTCCACTGACTGCTCAGCTTACCATTCCCCGGCATATGGTCAAAGCCCCTGCGTTTGTCCGAAATGTAGAACAATTGTCTCAATTGTTTGACATCTTGAGCCAGCACTGCAGGCACTGGGGGGAACAATTTAGACAATTGTTCTACTATGTCGGTAGGTTCTACTATGGCGATAGTAAGTAGTGCGGGTTGTATGAGTTCTACGCCATTATCTCGATCTGCTAGTCAGCAGTTGCGTTTTATGCCGAATGAATCGCATATACGGGGAATCGGGGCTGTTCATTGTATCGTGACGAGCGAAGGAAAGATTTCGATGAAGCAGACTATCGTAGGCTGTTTGTTGTTGCTCAACCTCGCGTGTTCCATGGGCTGTAGTAGTTTGGGGCTCAGCTTGTGGCCATCTCAGTTTCCGCTGCTACGCGACACAAAGGATCTGGCCGCGCAGTCGCCAATGCCCAGTGGTTTGGCCAGCGAACTTTCCAAAGTTGCGCTGGAAACCTACTACTTGGAACCCGGTGATCGACTGTTGATCGAACCAGTGAATCTGGAATCAGAATTTAGAGCAATCGGCGACCAAAAAGTTCAAGTTGATGGCTCCATTGACCTTGGACAGTACGGGCGTCTGAGAGTTTCCGGTATGCCGGTGGAAGCAATCGAGGTAGCCATCGAGGAGCGCATTCGCGAAGTGAGCGGCAAACCGGAATCGATCAACGTGCAACTGCTCGAACCCAACGCAGCGGAAGTTTACGTGCTGGGCGAAGTGGGATCTCCTGGGGCCTACGCTCTCGATGGCCATGAGACTGTGCTGGATGCGATACTCACGGCGGGTGGGCTAACCTCTCAGGCCTCTCCGTGCGATATTGTGCTTGTACGGCCCACGGCTCATTGCGATAAACGCGTGGTACTACCAGTCTGCTATCGCCAACTCACGCAGATTGGTGACACAACAACCAACTACCAAGTCCAACCGGGCGACCGGATCGTGGTGGGCGCGCGAACGCTACGCGAAGAACTCTCCGTGTGGAAACAAACCACATCCTGCCCGCGCTGCAACTGCGAACAGAAGGTCGAATGCCAACCATCGTCCAAGCGCTATATGAACCGTTTCGTAAGCTGGCTCAATCCATTCCCAATGCCTCGCGACTTTTCGCAAGCCGATAGCCCTGAGTCGAACGTGAGTAGTCGCCAAGTTGAAAATTCGAATGCAAAATCGAATTCGGAGCGAAGCCAAGATGGTCAGCCTGATACGGGCGGTGCCGACTCGGATAAGGATTTGTTTCTTCCGGCAATTCCAGAGCCTGAATCGGCACCGGCCATTGGTTCCAACGGCAAAGCCGATAGCGCGTTTCTGGTGCGGCCCGTCGGACCGATTCAGTTTCAACTGACGAAATAGTCCACGGCTAGCGCCAGAGGTTCGCTAGAATATTCTGCGCTATTTTCGACACTTCTCGCTGATCGCCAGTAAGGCCCAACGTAAGTCACCCTCCCACCTAAAGTTGCGTCTTTCAGACGCGACTTTCGGAAGGGAGGGTCGGAGCCCCAGCGACGGGGAGGGCAATCCCCCTCTCCGCTCGCATTACTCGCGACTCTCCCAAAGGGGAGAGTTGGGTAGTACCGGCGATCAGCCAGAAGTGTCCTATTTTCCCTTCGATCCATTTGCGGCGGTGGTGGGTGCGGCCAGTAATTCTCTGCGTACACGTTGCAACAAAGCGCGAGCTACTGTGGGTGCTATCTTAGGCTGAAGCACCGGTTGTGAGGTGGTTCCTCCAACTCGGAAATAAAGAGTGCGATTGCGCATAAGATTATCGATTTCGGTAATGAACAGAACTTGCGGCACGATGACCGCCGCTAGCTTCTTCGTGGCAGACTGAGACACCTGCGCTTCAATACCGCCACCCGTTTGCAAAACGCCTTCCAAGTCCAGTCGGCCGCTGGCCAGGCCCGCATCACCGCTCGCCGCGATCCAGAAGGCTTCACTGTCGAGCAGCAGATCTTGAATCCGCAACTCACCTTGACCAATCAGCGCGTGCATGGTGCCACCTGTGATATCAGTTGAGGCCAATTGCATAAGTGGTACCAGCCGATTCAAATCCGACAAGATCGGCACTGTCTGCGCGTCGCCGTCTTGGAAATCCAATTGCACGCGACCCCGCAATGCATTGAGGTCGAATGCCTGACGAGACGCCAGGCTAAATGCGCCGTCAAAAACTCCGCGTCCCACGATATTTTCGAAACCGAGTGCGCGACTGAGTTGTTCCATTTTCCCGCGATCCACCTGCCCGTTAGCAGCCAATTCGTAGCTGGCCCCGCCACGCAGTCGAGCCTGACCTGTGAATTGACCTCCCAGCACAGACCCTGTCAGATTATTGGAGACCAATTCTTGCAACCCACCACCGCTCCCTAAGTCAATCGAGAGCGTGCCACGCAGCTCCTGCAGTGGTACACCAAACGCCAGAGCATCGCGGACTGTGGCAGGCCCGTCGATATGAATAGAGCGACCAATGCGACCGCGTCCGCGATATGAGAACTTACCTGCGAATTCGTCCGACATCGACGGATAAAGCAAATCGACCAGTGCGTGTGCCTCCGAGCCCTGAATGGAGAATAAAAATGCTCCGTTGGGCTGACCACCGCCGTCCTGTGCAAGCCCGTAGTCCCCTGACAACTCGATGCGCCCTCCTGAGATTGTACCGCTAGCCTGTTTGACCTTTAGTTGATTGTCACTGACGCCGAATACAACAACCACGTTTCGACAGATTGGTTGATGGTCGTGGTAGAATTCAGGTACGCGAAGTTCGCCCGTCATGTCGAGTTGCTGACCCTGCACTTTCCCTTTGGCGGACATGCTGGCGGTCCCCTCGATCAAGTGAGATTTTCTCGAACCGAGTATCAGACTAGTAAGCCGCTGAAGCTGCAAACCTTCGACGTCAACTGAAAATGATGGTGCTTGCGAAATTGCGTTCGAATCGGCAGGTAGAAACTCGCGTAAAATACTCGTTTCCGATTGCGCGTTAACAGTGACTTGGCTGCCCAGTAACTCACCTCGGATAGCGAGTTCGTTTGCATCTTCAGAAAGGCTTCCACGCACAGCGACCTGGCCCAAATCGTTGCCACGGAACTGAACTTTTGAAACGTTTCCTGAAAGTGACCCGGTCCAATCGGCAAACCACTCGCGCTCCGCCGCATCGGCGTTCAGTTCGATCTGTAGGTCGACTTGACCACCCAGTCCGTGCCAAACGGTCGGTGTGAGTTCATTCCAGTAAGGTGAGATTTCCACCCCCGTGCTTCTCAGTCGTAACAAGTGTGTGCCGCGCGGTTGACGCTGCACGATGGCCGCGCCCGAGATGCGACCGTGCGTGTCGGACAGCGTAAAGCGGCGCAGACGAATTTCATCCGAGTTAAATTCAACCATCAGTGACTGCAAACGAAGTTCGTTGTCAAGTATTCGTCCGCGCGCTTCGCTGATCGAAGCGTCTCCACGCTTGAGCCACTGCTGTGGTGCACCGGACACGCTGAAATCACCACTCAATGTCAGTGGCACCGCGTCGGCAAGTTGAGGCCAGCTAACGAGCGTATGATAGTTAGCTATACTTCCAGTTGCGGAGTATTCTGCAAGCTGCGTATGAGCGATTGAGAATGTTTCATCCGTGGTTAGCTCCAAAGCGAGTTGTGTCTGTAGCGAGCCGCTGTCTCTGATGATTTCGACTTCGGCCTCTGCGGTCGACTCACCAGACGCTTTGTTAAGCGAAATCTTGAAGTCGCCAAGTTGTGTTCCCCAGATAGCAGCGTTGCGAACTCGCGATTCCAATCTGCCATTCCAGTCCAATTGCTGCTGATTGTTTTCGCTGGCGATCAAGGTCACGTCAGCGTCGACGGCTCCGCTTGCAAGCGTCTCCAATGGCATAACGCTGTGCATTGAAGTCAACTGATCCAATTGGATATTTCTGGCGGACAGTTTCACCTCGGCTGGTAAACGCCCCGAGAGAAGTTGCTCAAGCTTCCATGAGGCTTGAGCTGTCAACATCCCTCCCGCCACCGTGGCGTGTTCCAGCTCAATTGCGACCTTCCTGTCTTCGATCAGGCGGCTGCTGAGCATGATATCGGTCACCCGCATGTCGTCAACTTCGAGCAAATGGGAGCGGAGGGTGGCTGATGCTATTTCAGTTTCTTGGGCCAACACACCCCGCACATCTGCATCGACATCCACTTGTCCGCGCACCTCGAACGGTAACGCTTTAATTTTGAATTCACTTAGAATCCGCTCCAGCGATAAATTGCTGCCGGATAGTTTTAATTGATACGGTTGAACGCCAGCCAGGTTGCCACTACCAGAGATCTGCAAACGATCTTGGGGGAGTGTCACATGACTGCTGAGAATCGTCCATTGACCGCTGTCCAGCGCCACACTGGCGTCGACTTGAACGGGACTGTTAAGTTGCGGTAAAGTCACTGCTTGCAATTGCATCTTGGCCGTCCCATTCCAAGCTGCGATGTCGTTCACAGAGGCGAGCGGAGTGGTCGCATCGAAAGTCAATGTCCCTTGTTTATTGTCAATCTCAAGGGGTACTTCGAATGAACTTAGAAGCGTCGCTACATCGATACGGTCAATCGTTCCCGCCAACTCCAGTTTGGCAGGTGCTGAAGTGGTCAGTTTCGCGTAACTCGTCACCGCACCCGCAATCCGCTCGCTCCCCGGTGGTGTCACTTGGCCACTTAGTCGACCGGCGTACCAGACTCCTCCAACGTAGCCGAAACGCAGCGCCGCCTGTCCAACCTGCCACCTGTCGAGTGTTAGAGAAGGCGAATTGAGCTCACCTTCAATTCGATAATCGCGGAAGCTGAACCAGCCTTGAGTGCTGCGCTGAGCCCACAGCCAACCCGAAACCTGGCCCGATACCGAAACAGGGGATTTGATACCGAACCAATTCAGCCACGCTTCGACATCGCCAATCTCGACGCCCTGGAAGTCGTAGTCAATTGTTCGCGGCGTCGGCAGATCGGCTCGATCTGTTTTACCCGCCGGGAAGTTTTGCGGGGCTTGTGCGCTAACAGTGGTAGGGATTAGCCAAGTGATCCAAAGCAGCAGAGCGCAGGTTTTAGACATGAAAGTGATCCACAAGTGACACGAACGACATGATTAATTCTAGTTGGAACGCAATTTGCGTGCCGAAGTGGACAGAGAACTCTATGCTACAGTCGACGCAACCCGCACATCAGGAGATCACACTTGTTGCAAACATTGAGTAAAGCGATTGGAAAATTCGTGGAGGACGATTTGCTAACTTGGGCCGCCGCGTTGTCGTTTTACACACTTTTCGCTCTGCCACCACTACTTTACCTGCTGGCCATGGTAATTTCATTTGGCATAACGGGCCTAGCTAACATCGACAATGGCGCTAACGGGAACAGTGGTGATGAGCGTGCCAGTCAATTTCTGCAGAAGCAGATGGGACAGCTTATCGGCGATCGAGCTGCTGCGGCGGAAGTCGCGCAGATGCTTGAAAGCGTCAATGAGCCAGGTGGTTATGGATGGAGAAGCCTACTCAGCGTCGCAGGGATATTGATTGGAGCCACTGGGCTAATGGCTGCCTTGCAAAGCTCGCTGAATTATGTGTGGAAGGTCAAACCAGACCCAAATCGGAGTTTCGCCATTCACTTCCTCATCAAGCGTCTTGCTTCACTGGCTATGATTTTAGGATTTGGATTCTTGCTACTTGTTTCATTAGTGGTTAGTGCTGTATTGAGCGTTGTCAGCGACTATGCGACAGAGCGCCTACAACTTGGCGGTCATCTGCCTTCGGTACTCAATCAAGTTTTGCTATTTGCAATTACCTGGGTTTTCTTCACAACGCTGTATCGATTTATGCCGGACGCCAAGGTGAGCTACAAGCACGCAGTCAAGGGAGGGCTATTCACGGTCGTATTGTTTACGCTTGGACGCAGCGTCCTGTCTATGTATTTCCAGTTGGCTGAGCCCGGTCAACAACTGGGCGCCGCCGCAGGTTCCGTGGCCATCATCCTGCTATGGGTCTACTACTCAGCGGTCATTCTCCTGTTCGGTGCTGAGTTCACTACATCACTGTCCGCTCAAGATCATGAACCAATTGAACCCGAACTTGGCGCAGTCAAGGTCGTCAGCGGACCCAATTAAAAACTTTTCGGACGCTCGAAGCCATTCGTGTTGTAATAAAACGTGCGCAGGGGAAAAAAACCTAGCATCGAGCGGCACACGTGGAGTGATCCGGCTTAGGGTTTAGCGTTCCAGTTGCGGATGAGCGTGGTGTCGGCCGTGTTCCAGATGCGTACTTCTCCATCGAAGGCACCACTGGCGAGCAACCCAGTGTTGACGTCCCCTGCAGTATTGGGCTGGTAACAGGCGGTGAGCACCCAATCTTCGTGACCATTGAACTCATGTAAAATCTTGTTGCTCCCTAAGTCAATCTGCAGCAAACGTTGATCGCTGCACGGAACGAATAGGTTTGTTCCGTCGCGTACCAGTTTGTAGCCTTCTCCCTCGATGGCAACCTCGGCCACTTTCTTTGCTCCCTCGACGTCCCAGCGATGCAGCTTGTTGTCGGTGCCTACCGATACGACTTGCTTGTTATCCGCAAGGATTGAAACACCATGCACGGCCGCACCGTGCCCCAGGTAGCTTGCGATCAACTCACCCGTCTTACCCTCATAAACTTTAGCTGATCTATCGCGACTGGCAGAAGCGAGTCGAGAGCCGTCGTCACTCCAGGCAACGGCGGTCACCCAATCTGCGTGACTGGCGATCGTCTTCACCGCTTCCAATGTTTCAGTGTTGACGATGCGAATAGAGCTATCTGCCGAAGCGACGGCAAGTTCATTGGCTCCAGGACGATAGGCCAAGTCCAGCACTACGTCATTAGTTCTAGCCACGACCCCGTTGACCTTGCCGCTGGCAAAATCAATCAGTCGCACTTCGCCATTTCTACCCGGTTCACCACAGCCAACCGCCAGCGTCTCCCCGTCTGGCGAAAAAGCCAAGGCGAAGACACGTTGACCGATGTTGTTGATCCGGCGAACCAGACTCGCATCCTTCGTGTTCCAGATCACAAGTTCGTGATAGCCACCGGTAATGATTTGCTGGCCGTCGGGGGAGAAGATTGTGGCTGTTATCGGTATTGTTTGAGCGTAGACTTCGGGGGGCAGCGCGTATTGAATCGGAGGAATAACTAGAGCCAACGGTTGACTGGCGAGTTCACCATCGAACTTCCCACCGCCGGCGATCCACTGCTTGACCAACTCGATCTGTTCCGGCGCGAGTGGTTCGCTTTCGGCTGGCATTCGCTCTGATTCGTCCTTGCACGTAAGCCGCCGCAGTAGTTCGCTCAAGTGATCGACAGATGTTGCGAGCGGCAGTTCGCCCGAGTCACCTGGCTTGATCAGTTCTTCATAACTGTCAACACGGTAGCCCCCTTCGGCCTTCTTGACACAGTGGCAGGCCAAGCAGTTGTCGAGCAGGATTGGAGCAATCTCACCGCGAAAACTGATTGAGCCAGTTGTCGCGTCGTCGCCGAACGCAGGGACGCACAATAAAAGTAGACAGAATATCGGCATGAAAAATATGAATTTCATCAAATTGCAGTACCCCAAAGGACCCAGGTAATATTTTGTGCTTGAGAAAACGAGTTCGAATGGATGCTGTGGGGAATTCAGTTGCGCTGGTCGCAGGTCGCTGCTTCGCGACTTTGAACTCGAACTTTCGGGCAATTCCCTGAACGGTTACAAAAATTCACAGCAATTGGGGGTAAGGGCGAACAATTGGAGACAATTGTTCTACTCTAAAATCCAGTGTGAAGGGTTACGTTAATGTTGAAACAAAAACTCGTCGGTATTGAAAAGCGCCCAGCAAACATCTTCGACGCCAGACACGGGATCGGAGTCCTGGCCGCAATGCTCAAGTGCGGCCTTCAACTCGATGTCGGACGGCGGACGACATACGGCTGCCAAGTAAACTTCACGCACCACTTCCTCCACCCCTTTCCCGGCCGCCAAAGACTTTCGGAAGCGATTGTTGGCGTCGCGCAACTTTTCATGGATCATGGGGCCATTAAACAATTCGATGGCCATGCCAAGATTGGAATCATCGGACCGTTCGCAAGCACACACAGTACTTCGTTCAGGTTGGCCGAAGACCTTCAAAAACTCAACTTTGACCACATCAGGTGCTGGTAACTGAGTTGCCAGCGTACCGGCGGGGAGACTGCCAAAAGTCTGCACTAGTGCTAACGTGCGATTGATCGCATCGAGCAATTGTTCGGCACCCAACAGGCGAGGTTCTTGATGTGAGAAGTACTTGGAGTCCTCTTGGTTGAATTCTGTCGTTTGGTAACTCGCTTGATACGTGCGACTGTTCAAGATGACCCGCAAGAGGTGTTTTCGGTCGTAGCCACTGTCGATGAAATCTTTTGCGAGCGCATCCAACAATGGTGCATTGGATGGTGGATTCGAGTCACGAAAATCGTCAATGGGATCGACGATTCCACGCGCGAAAAGCTGACTCCAAATCCGATTGGCTTCGATCCTGGCAAAGTACGGATTATCAGGATTTGCCAACCAGTCCGCGAAGGCTGTGCGGCGGTCGGTGTCATTTTTGGATTCGACACTACCGGTTTGAGGCAGCCATGGGGCCATGACTTGTCCAGTTCTAGGTTGCGTCACGTCGCCAGAAAAGCTGGAGTAGACAAACATCTCTCCTGGTCGGTCGGTCTTGCGACGTTGCACCCGATTAAAGAACGCGCCAAGTCCGTAGTAGTTATCCTGGGTCCAGCGTTCAAAAGGATGGTTGTGACATTTTGCACACTGCAATCTGGCACCCAAAAAGACCTGCGAGATGGTTTCCACGCATTCGTTCATGTCAGCGGAAGTACGATAAAAATTCGCGGCTGGATTTATCAGCGTGCTGCCGGTACCGGTTAGCAGTTGTCTAGCGAACTCGTCATAGGGCATGTTTTCATGCAGCGATTGTTCGACCCAGCGATGATATTTGTAAACTCCTTCATCGCCGACTAATTTGCTGGTCATTCTCAACAGGTCGCCCCACTTGAGTGCCCAAAACTTGGCATACTCTTCTCGCTCAAGCAAAGCGTCGATCAACCACTGGCGTTTGTCCTTATCTGGCTCCGCCAAGAATGCGGTGGTTTCTGCGACGGTGGGGAGAATGCCCAGCAGGTCCAAGTTGACGCGCCGCAGGAATTCATCGTCACTGCAGGTTTCGGCGGGCAAGTACTGCAGTTGCCGCAACTTGGCATTCACCAGCCTATCGACATAGTTCTGCGGTGGCGGCGATTTCCACTCAAAGCCGTTGACTTGCTCGACGAACATGAGTGGCACGGATTCGATGTGCTCCAGCAACCGCACCAAAATTGCCACCTCACCTCGATCGTGTGGAGTCACGAATCCGCGCTCATCGACGGTGGCCACTGCGGTGTCGGAAGTCTCGTAGGCGGCCAGATGAGTGACGTCGCGCCGGCGGCCATCGGCAAAGTGGGCGGTGACCGCAAGTTGCTGTCCGCCGTCGGCTACCGACAAAATCTGCTTTTGACGGGGATAGACTTCAAGCTGCGTGACCCTTGGCGTGTCCGCCGGGTCCGCAGAGGCACCACTTGAAATCCAATCTCGCAATATTTCGTAAGCCGCGTCATCCTTGTGCAACTGTTTACCACCGCCGTGAGAAACTTTCATCAGGGGCTTGAGCAACAGCAGGCTTTGCTCAGGATCAAGTGGATTGACTCGACGCCCGAAGTCCTCGCGTATCAACGTCAATTGATCAAGCTTCAAATCAAAGGCCCGCAACGACAATCGAAAGCCCCCTTTGCCGCTTGGCGACCCATGACAGGCTCCCGCGTTACAACCTTGCTTCGATAGCGCGACTAAAACTTCGGATTCAAATTCAATCTTGCGTGGCGTTTCCATGTTACTGACGCGCACTGGAATCACTCGTCGATGGCTGCCAAGTTCCACAATCACCTCTGTTTCTCCAGTGGCAATTGGATAGACCACTCCCTGGCGCACCTCCGCGACTTGTGGGTTGGCTGATGAGAGCCGCGCATAGCGAGTCCAGTCGCGCGACAGTTTCTGCTCGGTAGTGCCGGTAATCGACAGTTGTTGTCTACTCCGTGCATCTGCCAACACAATTTCGCTTGGGTAAACTTCCAGCTTCTTGGGACTATCAAGCAAAGCGGGTAAGACGTGTGTTGACGCGACCGTAAAGTCTTGCCCTTCGAACTTGCTGGATACGGTGAGTGTTATTTCGTGGGCAGCCTCGATAGTGGTGTCACCGGCGATCTGCAATTCGACCTCAACCTGCGATTGATCCGCCGCAATGGTAATCGACTCGGGACCGGTGATACCCGCGGGCAAATTGGCCAGCGCAATCTGCGCGGACTGTGGATCGCCTCCCTCGCGCAGTACATCTATTTTGGTGTGAAGGCCCCCACCGCGAATTGGTGGTTCCAAAAACTTCAGCGAAACTTGAACGGGATCGATCCACTGAATAGGTAAATTGTAAGTTTCGATACGACCGTGGTTGTTAAACTCACCATAAACTAGCAGCGGCAGTTGGTCGGGTTCCCCAGTGTCGCGAGCGTTGCGCGCCAGTTTTAGCTTGTGCGTTTCCTTCTCTACATTGGTAATTACGTTCCATCCCGCAGGGAGTCCAATTGGGAGCACATCGACGGCTGTTTTGAACTTTTCTTCAATGCGTTTGGGCGTAAGAGTTGCCGAATGCGACAGAACGGGGCGAGCAAACTGCACTGGATTTGTAGGTTCCATCGCAAACGGCGTAGCGGTGGTCGTCGTAGCTGCAAGCACAATGGCCCCATCAGCTTGCGATGCGGGAGCAATCACAAATGGCTCTTTGATGCGTCGTAGGGCGTGACTATTCACCACGTACTTTTGGCTAGGAATGTCTACAGCGGTCGCGCAGATTCGCAGAACGCACAGACTGTCTGATTTCCAGTTTGCGTCCGCCGTCAGGTATACCTTCGCATCGACAGCTTTGGCCGGGATGCGAGGATTCAAAATACGCAAACCTGATTCTGGGTTGCTCAATACAAGGTCAATCTCACCGTCGTAGCCAAACCGCGATACAGTCAGGTCCAGCGCGCATGCGCCCTGCCCGGACTCAATAATGAATTCTTCGCGCATGGCCGCCTCTGCTTTGAGTGCGATAGTAAACGTTCCTGACGGAGCACACTCGATGAAATAGGAAAACTCACTGCCGCCACGTTTCAGCAGATCGGTCGCCTCCAAGCGATAGTCGCCGTCTTCGGGAAAGGTAACATCAAAGCTCCATTCGTCAGCATCGGAAACTTTGGTCTCAGCGATCTTTATTCCAGCAGTGTCAAACAATTGCATAAGCAGTAGTGTAGGACTACCAAGGCTGCGTGTTTTCGCTGCGACCCGAATGACTTGCCCTTTGACTCCACGGATCAGATAGTTGTCGACTTCGCGTGGTTGTTCCAAACGACCATTGATACCAATTGGCAATGTGAGGCTGTCGGTCGACGCGGTCTCAGTGAATTGGGGATAGCCGCTGCATAAGAGCGGCACCCAACTGGAAGAGTGACCTGCATGGAATTGCGCACGAACATGGTTAGTACCATGAGCTTCAGCCGGAAATGATATGTCGCGCGGGGCCACAAGATTTCCGTCTGGGCCCGTGAACGCAATCAGAGACTTTTCTCCACTGCGAACAGCCAGCGGATAAGACTGGTTGACGATCGGAAAATCACCAATCCGCAATTGATAGGCTGCGCCGCCAGCCGAGTTGCGACTATCCTGAATCTTCAGCCAGTAGTCACCTGCCTCCGCAAATTGATAACTGAACCGGCAGTCAGGACCGACAGCATTGTCGTCGGCGAGGAATAGCGTCTGTCCAGCGGCATTGAGCAATTGCAGTACCGGGTCCATAGTCGACCGAAGCTGTTGAGTGTGGACTTCGACTGCGATTCGCTCCTCGGCGGTCACTTGAATTCGATAGAAATCGCTCACCGACGCATCGCAAACACCTTCGACTGTCGATCGCTTGGCTAGCTGTTGTGCCGTCTCGATCGAGTGATTATTGCCATTGTCATGTACTGCATTCAAATCATCGACAAAGAAAGTGTGTGGTTTGACTACACCCGTCGCTGTCGACAGCCATAGACTTAAGGGGCCAAGTGGTACATCCTCGGACAACGTGAGAGTCACGGTGGCCTGGGTGGGTTCAATGTTTTCGATGTGCCAGAGTATCGATTTGTCAGTGGATGCAAGTCGCAGTGAGTCATTCAAGTCGCTACCTTGGATGATCAGTTGAAACGTTTGCCCCGGCCGGCAGGTTCGCGGTTGGACCGATGTGATGATTTGAGCAGGGATCTGCAGCGACAAACACAGCCAGCCTAGGCTCGCTACGCAGATCGTGAGCGTTGGGATTCGCATGAGGTGTATTTGCGAGTAGCTATCACGCGAGTAGTTCATGTAAAACTCTTCCGGAAGTGATTCGGTGAGGGCGATCTTCTCGATCGAGTAGTGCGGTATGTGTCGGCAGCCCCATTGCATGCAAGATCGTGGTGGCGAAATCCTGTGGTGTGACAGGATCGGAGGTGGGGTAGGCTGCGTGTTTGTCGCTTGATCCATAAACCATGCCGGGCCGAATTCCGCCGCCGGCTAAGATTCCGCTATAGCAGAAGGGCCAATGTTCACGTCCAGCATTTTTCGCAGTGATCTGCGGATTGCGGCCAAACTCACCAACCCAAGCCACGATCGTCTCATCAAGTAGTCCGCGCTGTTCTAAGTCCGTTAGCAGCGCTGAGAGTGCCTTGTCGGCTGGAGGAATCAAGTCGTTCTTCAATCGCTTAAAATTGTTACCATGCGTGTCCCAGAAATTCTTGCCGTCGTTGTGCCAATTGACAGACACTAGCGGCACTCCATGCTCGACTAGCCGCCGAGCCATCAAGACGCACTGACCGTGAATGTTGCGACCGTAACTCTCGCGGGTTGCGTCGCTCTCTTGAGAAAGATCAAACGCCTTACGCACGTTTCCTGATCCGATGATCTCCATTGCCCGAGATTGATGATTGCGGTAACTCGATGCCCCGAGCGAGCGATGCAATGCTGCGCGTTGCTCGTCGAGCATTTTCAACATTTCCACTCGCGACTCCAAGCGATCGAGCCCGATGTCGGCCGGGAGTGTCAAGCCTTGTGGGTGCCAATTGGGATCGTTCAGATCACCAGTTAGCAACATGCCGTCGTGGGCGGAGCCCAACCAACCACCGTGTTGCCCAGGAGCTTCACCCCCGGGTGCGGCCGGATGGAAGGCCTTCCAAGGCATGGCGACAAACGAGGGCATGCCAAGTGAATTGGGTCTCATCTTCGAAACTAGCGAGCCCAAATGCGGCGAGTCCTTCGCACTCGGCGGATCAGCGTCGCTCTTGAGGACTGGTGCGAGCTGTCCCGTGAGAGTCGCATGTCCACTCGACAAGTGAGCTGGATCGTCATGCGTGAGCGAACGAATAATTGCCAACTTATCCGTCAGCGTTGCTAGCTGCGTAAAGTGCTCACAAATCTGAATGCCAGGAACTTTAGTAGAGATCGGATTGAATTCGCCGCGAACCTCGGCTGGCGCATGCGGCTTCAGGTCAAACGTTTCAAGCTGACTGGGCCCACCCCACATGAACAGGAAAATACACGCCTTGGCACGTTGCTTGGGCAGACTCAGTCCGTTTTCTTGTGCGACAGCCAATCGCGAATGCAAGTCACCCAAGCCCAGGCCGAGCGCAGAAATAGAACCTGCGTGCAACACTTGCCGACGGCTTAGTCGATTTGATCGCCGAAATTCGCGACAGGTCTCGCTTGTTGAATGAAGTGGCATATCTCTGTAGATCCAACTTTTAAATGTAACAGGCACAAACAGTCAAATTTGACTGCCGCAAGCGGAGTTTGCCTGCTACTTTCAAAACTAAGCATTGTGCGGGAAATAACTGTCGTAGCTACGTTCGCCAGAACGTCGATTCCCTGCGGTCTGGCGACCGCAGCTACGTTTAAGTTCGGACAGTTATTTCCCGCACGATGCTAACTCAAACCAGCGATGGGCTCGCCGTGATAAATGTGGTGGGGGCGATTCTCGGCGTCACGCCAAGCTGCGGTGGCTGGGATCCCCAACGCATCGTAAATTGTAGCAGCGAAGTTTTCCGGCTTCACGGGTTGCTCATCGGGATAGGCACCTTGCGCATCGGACTGGCCAACCACGTTTCCACCGCGAATACCACCACCGGCGAACAACACCGATTGGACTGCTCCCCAGTGGTCACGACCGGGGAGTTTATAATGATTGTCGAGCAGTGTGATGTGCGGCGTGCGACCGAATTCACCGGCCATCACAATCAGCGTCTCTTCCAATTCACCTGTGGAATGCAAATCGTCCAGCAACGCTGAAAGGGCTTGGTCGGTCGGAGGAAACAGATTGTTCTTTAAGTGAGGAAACGCATTGCCATGCGTGTCCCACGTTTCGTCATTGCCTAAGTTAACCTGCACGAGGCTGACTCCCGCGCCGACCAATTGTCGTGCCATCAGCAATGACCATCCGAAGGAGTTGCGTCCATAGCGCTCCAACTGTTTGGCGTCTGCGTTGGTAACGTCCAAAGCCCGATGCACGGCCGACTCCGTCAACAGGGACACCGCACCTTGCCGCAGCCGATCAAAGTTCTCGACTTGAGCGTACGCTGCGAGTTTCGCCCGCTGACGATTCAACGACTCCAACAGCGCCAAGCGACCGTTGATGGCCTGCATACCGAGTCCGTCCGGCAATGAAAGCTGTGGCGTCTGAAACAATCTTTGATCCGGCTTACCGCGGTCTTGATGATCAAATGCGTACTCGGGAAATGCGCCATAAGATGTGTTGTGGAACGGCGACGCTTCAATCATCCAAGGATCATGTTGCGGCCCCATTGGACCGGCATGTTGCCCCGGAATCACGCGACCGCTGTTATGAACCAAGCGTTCTGGCAGCACCACGGCCGTCGGAAGGTTGTTGTGCTGTTGGGCACGCAGGGCGTAGCCCGTCACTGCGGTAATTGACGGGCAATTGGATCGGCTGGGATTATTCGGGCTGAATCCAGTCGGCAACTCGGAGCGTCCCGTCAGCATGATGTGATGGGCTGCGGAATGTTCGTTGGAACCGTGCGTTAGCGAACGACACAGCGACCACAACTGGCTACGTTCAGCAAGTTTCGGCAAATGTTCGCAGATTTGTAGTCCCGGAGTCTTGGTCGCTCGCGGCTGAAACTCGCCGCGGATGTTGTTCGGCGCCTCAGGCTTCATGTCAAAGCTATCGTGCTGTGACAGTCCGCCCGACAGAAAAATGAAGATGCACGACTTGGCTTTGCCACTGGGCAGACGGCCGTCTGCCGCCCTGGCCTGACGCAATCCAGTCAGGTGATTCATGCCGAGTCCGAGAATTCCGATCGCGCCAGCCTGTAACGCGTCGCGGCGTGAGCGCCGCGCATGCTGCCAAGTGCTTGGCGACTTTCGAACAGTCCTAGTTCTCATGCCGTCCCTCCCGTGTACAAACTGGAGATGACACTCCCATTGAGCAAATGATGGGGGCGATCGAGTGGATCGAAGAGCGTCGCATGCGCGTCAACTCCAAGTGCATTAAAGATCGTGCTACAGATATCGGCTGGCGACCACGAATTCGTCACTGGGTAAGCCGCTTGAGCGTCGGTCTGGCCGAGCACTTGGCCGCCTAGGATTCCCGCTCCTGCAAACAAACCTGAATAGGCGTGTGCCCAATGGTCGCGACCAGGAATCGTTTGGCCAGGCAGAGTGGAAACTTTGGGAGTTCGTCCGAACTCTCCCATTACGATCAACAACGTTTCATCCAACAATCCGGTTTTGGCGAGATCATCCGTGAGCGCGGCCAAGCCTTGATCCAGTTGTGGTAGCAGTGTATTCTTGAGCTTGCCCCAGTTGTCGACATGCGTATCCCAAGTTTGCACGATCCCCATCGTGGCTTGAACCACGGGGACGCCCGCTTCGATCATGCGTTTAGACAACAGCAGCGATTGGCCGAACTTGTTGCGACCATATCGATCGCGAGTTTGCTCCGATTCGCGATTGATTTCGAACGCTGCGGTCAGCTTGCCTGACGTGAGGAGACTATAGGCGAGCTTTTGCTGTTCGTGCAGCACATCGGTCTCGGAACCACTTAACTCACTGTGCCCGCTGTTCAAATGGTCGAGCAGTTGACGCCGCGAGTGGAGTCGCCCCGACGAGACACCTTCGCGCATCGTGAGGGCTTGCATGCGAAAGTCTTTGTCATTGGGATCGCCATTGATTTGCCATGGATCATGTCGCGGGCCCAGAAAACCAGAATGCTGGCCGGGCCACGTTAACGGGCCTTCAATCAAATAATTGGGGAGCGAGACCCCCGAGGGTAAACCATCACTGCGTGGACGAACGAAATCTAACGCGGCGGCGTAATTGGGAAAATCGTTGCGAGTTTCAACGCGATCCAAGTCTGATCCACCGCGTGGCACAGGTGTCGGTCTGCCGGTCAGCGCCACATGCGTCGCCAGCAAATGATTGTGTTCGCGATGGGCCAACGTACGTACGATTGCCCAACGATCGGTCTGCTGTGCAAGTTTCGGCAAGTGCTCACAAACAGCCACGCCAGGAATGGTGGTCGAAATCGGTGTGAACTCACCGCGCACTTCGGCTGGTGCATTGGGCTTTGGATCAAGAGTATCAAGCTGACTCGGTCCGCCACTGAGCAGCACGACCAATACCGACTTGGCCCTGCCAAAACCAATCGCCTGGGTGCCGGACGATTCACTCGCCAGAATGTGTTTAGGTAGCGAAGCTCCCACTACGCTCGCGGCAGCGACGCGCAATAAACCTCGACGATCCAGACCATAGTGAGGCAATAACATGGGCAATCACCCAATCAGGCAGGTTTTAAGGTGGGGAAGGAACACTCAGGCGGGAGCTTCATTCTACACGAAATGAGTGCCGAAGAAGTGTTGCGATGAGTGGCAATGGAATTATCTGAAACTAGGTCGATAAAATAGGTAGCCTTGGAAGCAAATTTGACCAATCGGTGGACGCAGTACACCTAAGTGATCAATCGCGTGGCTAGTTCACAGGCGGTTCGGTACTCGGGTAGGTCGAGCCATTCGTCGGCGGTGTGGATGTTGCGCTGACCGCAGCCGAGTGTGACGGCTGCAATGCCATGCAAGTAGAGCCAATTGGCATCAAGCCCACCGTTGGAGATTTCTTTGTAAGGTTCGCGACCTAGATCGCGCAATGCGGACTCGGCGGCGACTACGGATGGGTGATCTTCGCTCAAGCGAAACGAGTCGTAGTCGACGCGTGACTCGAACTCGATGCGTCCACTGCGTCCGTCGGCGGCCTTCACCGACGCAGCTGCGGACTCGAATGCATGGCGAATCTCGGCGACGATGCGCTCGCGCATCGCTGAGTCGTGGCTGCGAGCTTCCGCTTTAAGGTCGACACGTGGTGTGATGACATTGGTTGCGTCGCCCCCGGCAATGACGCCGACATTCGCGGTGCCGACCCCTTCCGGCTTTTCCACCCGACCAAGCCAACCCTCGCGAGCCAACTCACTGATCGCATGGGCAGACATCACGATCGCGCTGGCACCGTCCTGGGGCGCGACGCCAGCGTGGGCTGGGTGTCCGAACACGCGAATTGTCATCCGCTGGCCACCAATCGCGCCAATCGTCAATTTATCGCAGGCACCGCCGTCGAAGTTAAATGCTCTGTCCACCTTGCCAACCAAGCCCACGTCCAAATGGCGGGCTCCGATCAATCCGATTTCTTCTTGCACGAAGAACCCAAGAACCGCTGGTGGAAAGTTTTCATCGCCACGGCGAAGTCGTTCGAGTGCGGCCGTCAGCACGACACTACAGCCGCTGCGGTCGTCGGCCCCAAGTCCGGTTTCGATCGAGCTGCGGACGCGCTCCCCGTTGACAAGCGGTTGGCTCCCAACGCAAATCGGCACCGTGTCCATGTGGGCAGAAAGAAGTGTCACGGGGCCGCAGCCGTTTCCGGGTAGCCTCACAATGAGATTACCACAATTGCCACCGCCGGGTGCTCGAGTTTCCGCACCATCAAAACTGATTTGCTGGGGCTGCACGCCAGCGGCTTCAAGGTAACTAACGATTTGCTGGGCAACGCCGAGTTCGTCGCCGCTCTTGCCGCGAATGGCGGTCAGGACGAGAAAGCAATCGAGTGCTGCGTGGTGATTGACTTCGAAATTCGCCATGAGCCAGGTGCACTGCTGGAGTGAGAGTTTAGGATCTTATCAAGAGGCTGTGACCGGCGTTCCGCTCTGCTTACCACCCCCTTTTGACAGAAAAGTTGATGGAAAGAGTTTACCAAATACGGTGAGATTGAGTGTAAGGAATTTCAGTTTTCTCAGTCTTCTTTATGTCGATATTTGAAAGCCGACTAGCGATGCGTTCACGGCGTACTAGCTATGGCTGGCAGGCGTGTGATCGAATTCCGATAAAAGGTCCACCACCTTGGCTCGCTTGGCTCGCGAGAACCATTTTGCACCTGACGAAATTGCGATTGTGAATGTCGTCACTCGCGTTGTTTGACGTTGCTTTATAATGCCAATCGCACCCCAGACAAAGCTGCGATCGGCACAACAATCATGATCACAACCTTGAACCAAATCGGGTACGGCAACATTGAGACATTCAGCGCAACCCCCGCAACCAAAAGAACGCCCAAAGCCGCACCTGAATAGACACTTCCGACTCTTCGCGCGATCCAAGTCCCTACCGCAGCAGTCATTCCCCAAGCGACAACGACTCCCGCGAGTATCCAGTTGGGGTACCTTGCAACGTGCATACAGATCTCTTCTTTGGTACCTGTAAAATCACTCGGGAACGGGTGCACGATGTTACTTAGAATTTCGACGCCAAATATCAGAGCGAAAGACGCGATCAAGCCAAGAGTAAACGCGGCAACGGAGCGAAAGACAGTTCTGATCATTTGTCTATAAACTCTGTTAGTGCTTTTGCGCTATTTGGATTAGATTGCCACACGTGTCGTCAAGGACCGCAGTTGTCACTGGCCCCATCGCAACTGGTGGTTGTGTGAAATGGACGCCTAGAACACAGAGTCGTTCATACTCGGTTTGAATGTTATCAACACCGAAGGTAGTAGCAGGAATGCCATCTTCAAGAAGTGCTTCTTTAAATGGCTTGGCCGCGGGATGCTCGTCTGGCTCAAGCAGCAGTTCGACACCATCAGGAGCTGTTTGGGAAACGACCGTCAGCCACCGATGCTGCCCCATCGGAATGTCCTCCTTTTTTACGAATCCGAGTGTTTCTGTGTAGAAGCGTAGTGCTTTTTCTTGGTCATCGACCAAAACGCTCGTTACAACAATTCTCATTAATCGTTCCTTTTTGGTGTGACTTTAAGCCACCGCTCGACAATTGATTCGAGTGGCTTTGTGTCGAGATAATGGTACTTGTAGCGGCCTTCACGCTTTGTAGAGAGTAGGCCCGCCGACTCAAGGACATCGAGGTGTTGTGAAATGGCTTGCCGCGTGAGCGTGAGACCCCGAGTCATAGTCAACCGCGAACAGATCTCGAATAAGGTCTGACCGTCCCGTTCTCTCAATACATCAAGAATTGCACGCCTCGCCGGTGCCGCTAGCGCCTCAAATATGTCTGCCATGGCCTCATGATATGCAAGTCATCGCTTGCCTGTCAATGGTTGGCTCTCATTTTCCCATTCGGAGCCCGATTCTTCCTGACTTTCGCTCTTGAGCGCTTCGTCATCTCAAACTATTTGCTTGCGGGAGCTGAAGAAATAGACTGATAGATCGATGCGGCGGAGGAGGACGTCGACGATCAATAGAAACGTGGCGATCCGAAATATTCAGCTAGTACGTCGCGCCCCACGCCCAAGACTCCCTGCACCGTCGTAAAATCACCGTTCCGCGAGCCAAAGGTAAGCGGAGTAATGGTCGCATTGAGCTCGCTATCAAAAGTGCATGTTTTCGCGGGAGCGGGTCAAGCCCTGACGGTACCGGTTGGGAAAAGGCGGCGAGTATGCCGTAACAGGGGGGTTCTTGGGTGGTGACGGACGTTACCACTCGGATATTCCCTTCCAACTTTCCCGATTAATGTCTTCACAGCGCTTGACTGCTAAAGGAATTGACACATGTTTCAGTTGAGCCTCAGGTTGTTTGGGCTCATCGGTGAACCGAGTCTTATTGGGTCTTTGTGGACGCAAGCAGATTCCTGACGTTCGTCCGATAAAGGCAAACCGATTGCGAAGTCGGGACGCAAAGTCACGGGTCTCACGTAGATTGCCGGACCGCCGAAGTACGAAATCGCGCAAATGAGGGTGCTTGCACCCGTTGCGTTGTCACACTTAACGTCAGTGAATCTCATGCATCAATCCAAGATACTGGTCGCGGATGACAGTCGCGCCGTGCGCGTTTGTTTGGAGCGAGTCCTCAAGGGAGCAGGCTACGAAGTTAGCGTGGCCTGCGATGGAGCGGAAGCGGTACGGTTGGCTCGTGAAGTCTCTCCCGATCTGGTCATCTTAGATATTCAGATGCCTGAGATGGATGGTTACGAGGCTTGTGATCAAATTCTACAAAACGCCACGCTCCCCGTCATATTCTTAACCAGAAGTCGAGCTACACAACTCGACGCGTTAGGTCAGCAACTCGGGGCTTACATCCCCAAGCCGGCCGATGATCAAGAACTGCTCGACACAGTCCGCGAGCTGCTTCAGTCGGCCAGCACCACCTCTTGTTAAGTGTGGCGACGATGCAACGCGACCCCCTGTGCTCCATGCACGCAGAATTGCGAGAGTTTGTTATGCAAACCCAAATCAGGCTGACGGCTATTCGAAAGTTGATCACCCGTACCGAACAGCCGCGCGGGCAGGGTTCAATCGGCAACGCTGACTCGCTTCCTCTCTATGTTTCACCTCACTGCGGAACATTGATTGGAGATACAGTCGAACAGAACGAATACGAAGCGAATCCGGTAGCAGATTCCGATCTGTGTCCAGTAGGTTCCGAGATTGCGACATCATCCCCACAGGTCGCGGCTGAGCTGTACCCAGAGTCGACGGGCACGGAACGACTCGAGGCGATCAAGCGGCGATTGGCTGAGCAAATCCAGAAAAACTAAATCGGATTCAAGGGAACACACATGGCATTGACTTCCACATTAACGCATCGGTCTCACGCTGCGCTCAGCGACATTCCCGCTTCCGATAAACATTGCGTTTTTCGTTGCGGTGAGGCGTGGTTCTCTGTACCCGCAATCGCCGTGCGTCAGATCGTCGTCACACCAGATATCGTCAAAGTTCCTCATTGCCACCGGGCGCTAGTTGGACTGGGGCGGCTACGTGGAGAGTTCGTACCCATCGTTGCCTTGGGAAGACTGTTGGATATCGATCAGTCTAGTCAACTCCCTACAGGTGATTGCCTGTTGGTCTTAGAAGGTAAGTGCATTTGGTCGCTACTAATCTCCGAATCGATAGCGCTTGAATCCCTAGAAACGATTGTTTCGCAGGAAGCGAAAACAGAGTCGACCAATAACGTGGTTATCGGAACGGCCATGTTTCAGGACCGGATCGTTCGCGTACTGAATCCCAGCGGCCTGCTAGCTAGAGCTCAATGCACCTTTGACCAATATTGGAATCGTGCCGAAGCACAGCTCACTTTACCAACACCTCCCACAGAAATGAGCCGGCTTTGAAAACGCAAGTGTTCTTTCTATTGACCCATTTTGTGACAGCGGCTGCCTCGGCTGGCGCTCTTGCTATCGCACTATCGCTGGGAAGCGAGCGGGCTACCATCAGCGGGTGCTTAGTGGCGCTCGTCGTAGTTGCCCTGGTAGCCATGTTCTCAGCATGGCGCATACGGCGCGGGCTAGATTGCTTAACCGCCGTGTTAGCTGACTATCAGCAAGTAGACAAACTGCACACTGGGTTGATCGATTTTGATCTGCTCGCACACCGCCTGGCGACTTGTGCGCAACACTGGGAGGCCATCGCTGCCCAATCACGCAACCAGACAGGTGAATTTCATGCCATGATTGCCTTGTTAGATCGCCGCGGACAGAGCGAATCGTGCAGCCAACAGCTACGCGGCGCGTTAGCCAGCCTCGGAAGGTCTGTCTACGGACATCTGACTCAGTTTTCCCAAGGTGCTGCCGAGATTGAAAACTTGGCCAAATCAATTACCGACAAGGCCGATGCGCAGGGAAACGCAGTCGTTAAGACTACTGCCTACGTAGAACAGCTTTCAACGACGATTGATACCGTTGCCAATAACGCCGTGGCCGCGCAGTCTGCATTCCGTAAGACGGTGAATTCTGCGGCGACGGCTATGCAATTGGTCAACGAGCTGAATGATGGAATGCAGCGTGTGAAATTGGAGACCGAAAGCTGTGAGAAGAAACTCAAGGGGTTGTGTGACCCGGCCCGTCAGGTGAGCGCGATTGTCGGTACCATTAGTGAAATTGCAGCCCGCACAAATCTTTTAGCCCTGAATGCAGCTATTGAGTCCATTCGTGCTGGAGAGCACGGCCGCGGCTTTGCATTGGTCGCGGACGAAGTGAGAAACCTTGCGGAACAGGCGACAGACGCCACTCGGGAAATCTCGAATCTAATGGATTCCATGCAACTGGCAACGCAGGAATCCATTCGCGGCATCGAGCGTGAACGTGAGCAAGTTGCAGTGGAGGTGCAGCGCGCTGCCAGCGCCGAACTAGCGCTGCGCGAAATCGCCGAGCTAGGCAAAGACACGCGGTCGATCGAACAGATCAACGAATGTGCATCACAGCAACTTCAACTGGCCCAGGGAATCATTCTCGCTATCGAACAAATCTCCAGTATGGCAAAAGCCAATCGTGGAAAAGCGGAAAGTGTTAGTTGGACCATGAAGACGCTGACCAACGTGAATCCCCAGATCGGTAAGGTCATTGATCGCTTAAGAAAATGCAATGGCGAACAAGCATTCCCCCAAGATGCTACCAACACGATTCCCGTGATCGTGCAATCGTCCACACCGACCATTGACCTAGCACCCGTCGGTTGAGGAAGGCCATATGAACTCAGATTGTATCACCGTTAACGAACTTTCCCTGCTCGAGGCAGATGAACTGCTGGTTGAGGTTCGTCTTGAATCAACGGCACGGGCACAGCCAAGACTCTACGATTTCGCTGGCCTGTTGCGGAACCTAATCACGATCTACCAGGGCCAACTGGCAATCAAAGCTGAACCTGACCTGGCTGACTTGACCGCCTTTATCGCGACAGGGTTGCAGGAGGTGCGTGTCGTCATGGATGCTTCCCGGCCATGTTTTCAGCAAATCGATCTGTTGAGTGAACAAGCGATTTCCGAATGGGGCGATCTGCTGGTAACTATCAGCATCGATGGCAACCAAGATCCGGGTTTGGCCTGGGGTTTTACTTCACATTCCCAACCGGAAATTACTACGAACGACGAGGAGAGCATCGAAGTTCCCAGTGCGGATGCGATCCAGGCGATGCTGGGAAAAATTCGTTCTGTCACTCCTTCAACCGCACCTGCGATCACTGCGAATACAGGTAGCCAAAGTCTGGCGACTTCGGCAACGCCGGAAATTCCTCTCAAGATGCTTACACAGGAAACGACCCCCGTTAAATCCACCTCCGCAGCCGTCGAAGCACTCGATCCAGAACTCCGCGAGGCGTTCTTGGATGACGCGGGTGCCTGTCTCGGCTCTATTGAAAACGCGCTGCTGCGACTAGAATCAAACCGCCAGGATCCCGGTGCGTTGGCTCAAATACTTCGCGAACTTCACACATTAAAAGGAGCCTCGGGAAGCGTAGGCCTCATGGCTTTGGCCGACCAAATTCACTTGCTGGAGGACAGTCTGCGTGACGACCAGGCCGCCGGTCGAGAGCCCTCGGCAGACCACTTGCTGGCTCAGGTGGATCAGATCCGGGCACAGATTGGCGGAAACGATAATCCTCCGCATCTTCCCGCCGTCTCCACTTCTCCCGCCTCATGGAAGCCGGACAGTAGCGGGCTGCAGCCAGCCCATGCACCTGTGTTTTCCGATGATGAAGTGGACAATGAAACGGTGCGTGTCAAATCGTCCCAACTTAATCGACTCATGGATATGGTGGTTGAGTTGGTGATGCTGCGAAACCAACGCGAGACGGAACTAGCGGAATTGCAAGAAGTTTATCATGAGCTGATCTCCAGTGGCTCCAAAATGCGTCTGCTGAGCAACGATCGAGCATTGTGCTCTGATACGGGTACAGCGCTGCAGCTTGCGGAAGTCGCCAGCGATGTCCTTGAGACTGCACAGCAGGTTCGCGAGTGCACTCGTCCGTTCGCAACTGGCAATGCGGCAGTATCAAGATTTATCCGCCAATTCCGACAAGAGCTGGTCGCATTACGTCGTACTCCCATTTCAGGATTGTTTCGACGTTTGCAATTAGTTGCCCGCGAAGCAGCGCGGGCTGAGTCCAAACAAGTTCGGCTCATGCTGGCCGGTGAAGACGCGGGAATGGAACGCGGACTTCAACAGCGATTGTATGAACCGCTGCTTCACATCGTGCGCAACGCGATCGGTCATGGTATTGAATCTCCCGAAGACAGAATTAAATGCGGCAAGACACCCGAAGGCACAGTTACCTTGGAGGCAACGTCGGGGCCCAATCTGTTCGCGATCGAGATTCGAGACGACGGCAGTGGTTTGGACTATGAAGCGATTCGACGCCGAGGCCTGGAACGCAAGTTGATCACAGCGGACCAAGTAGTGGGCCGCGATGAGCTGTCGCAACTCATTTTTCACCCAGGTTTTTCCACGCGAGAATGCGCAAATCAGGTTGGCGGTCGCGGCGTAGGCATGGATGTGGTTGCCGCCACCATGCAACGCATGCGCGGCTGGTTAGAAATCACCTCGGAACCAGGTCAGGGAACGCGCATTCGACTTAGCATTCCGCTCCCCTCTGTGATACAACACGCCATGGTCTTTCGCTGTGCTGACCAGCTATTCGCTTTGCCCATGGAATCGGTCCAGTCAGCGGGGGACGTCGTGAGCGACATTCCACGCACAAGTTTCGCGCGACTGCTAGGACTCGACGCAAGGCACACTAGCGCAACAAACCGGACCATCGTGGTTGCCGATGATCGCCTTGGATCCATACAGGGTAAATCCTCGCCACTGGCCCTGTTTGTTGATGAGATTATTGGACCCGAGGAATTAGTGGTGCGGCCACTCCCTACTTTGCTCAAGCATCATCCCTACTGCGTGGGTGCCACCTTGTCAGGCATGGGACATACGATACTGCTGCTGGATGCGCGTCGGCTATTGAGATCCCACGTTACTACTCTTCAAATAACTCAACCCGCACAGCCAGTCACTGCCGCCTCGCGCCCACAGACTCGCACTCAACGCCAGCGTGTCTTAGTGGTCGACGATTCGCTCAGCGCTCGCAAGCGGGCCGTCCGTTCCCTCAGTCGCTATCCCATCGACATTGTGGAAGCATGCGACGGTAAGGATGCTCTCGAGTGCCTAAAAAAACAGTCGTTTGCTGCTGTTTTCAGCGATATGGAAATGCCAAACGTAGATGGTATGGAACTGTTAGCAAACGTAAATACTCCCGGCCGGAGCGACTCGCCCCCAATCATTATTGTCAGTAGTCGGGCCGAGAAAGAATTTACGGAGCGCGCGCAGCAATTGGGGGCTGCCAACTACCTAATTAAACCATTGATCGACGAGGAGCTTGATGCCGCTTTGCTGCAACTTGCGTCTCTAAGTCATTTGGTACGTGACGTAACACTAATCGAAGCGGAGAAACTATCGTGAGCCAACACACTGTTTTAGTTATTGATGATAGCGCTACCATTCGCAAACTAGTCGATCGACACCTGAGCGCCGCGGGCTATCGAGTCGTGTTAGCCGCCAATGCGGAGGAAGGGCTGCAATTGGCTGCCGAGATCACGCCAGACCTGGTGTTGCTCGATCACCAATTGCCGGGCACAACGGGCTACAACGTAGCTACGCAACTATCTGAAACGGAAGCCTTGCGGCACATTCCGATCGTCATCAGTTCAACGCTTAGAAAGAAAGCGTACGCAGAGTATATCGACCTAGATAATGTGGTTGATATGTTACCCAAACCGTACACGGAAGACCTACTACAAACAACCGTAGCCAACGCTATAGAAACCGCGGCGATGATTGTCGAATCGCAGTTTGAAGGGAGTGCGGTTCCCGAAATCATCAATGCTCAGGATGAAGCCGCACTCACCGGAAACTTCTCTTTTTTCGGCCTACGCGAACTTCTCGATTTCCTAAACAATGGTCAGAAGCTGGGTGTCTTGGAGGTTGAGGCCGGACGTACCCGCATCCGCTTCCACCTTGAAAAAGGACGCATCCAGGGTGTCTATGCGCACGGCATCGATCCACGCGAAGTTGAGCAGATGACTGCTCGACTCCCCACGTCGCTCATCAACCTCGCGCCTGTGCTCAAAATGACAGTCGGCGGTAGAAGCTGTACGGAAATCGACGGATTTGTGCAACTCCTCGATCAAAAAGTCCTCGATCCGCGTCTGATGTCGAGACTGCTTCGATACCAAGCGTCGATGTTGGTTCGCTTTGCATTCACGCAGAAGTTGACCGCGTTTCGCTTCGAAGCAGGGCACACACCCAACGCGCTGCACCGCAGTTTGCCTCTCGATATTAGCTTGCTGGCCTTGCTGGTCGAAGCAGCCATCTATAGTGAAGACCAAATTCATTCTGATGACCAAACCACATATGTACGTCGCGCAATCCGTGGACAAAATCTAGATCGTGCTGGCCTGTCCGCGCGACACATGAATCTACTGAACGTCCTTTCTGAGCCCAAGGACGCTTGTGAACTCGTCCGAACCCTGGGTTGGGAATGTGACGAAGTGGGGCAAGTCCTGCTGGGGTTCGAACAAGCGGAATTGATTGAAAGACGTGTACAGTCTTGCGCAGGACTATTCGTCGTTTTTGAGCCAGATCCGGCTCATGCTCAGCGACTACGCGAATCGTTGGAAGCATCCGACAATCGCTACACTGGAAAAGTCGTACGTGATAAGTTGGCGCTGCAGTTGGTACTCAAACGCACGATTCCACACTCACTGATCTTCGCCGGTGATGATGAAGCCGCCTGTGCTCTGCTCGGTAAGCTACTGGCCTATGACGACCCACAAATTGAGCGCATGCAGCGTATCGTGCTAACCAGCGACGGGACCCACTGCGATGATTGGAGTCAACAGCTTGGCTTCCGGGTTGACAGTACTCTTTCCCGCCACAGCACCGCAGCGCAGTTATTTGCAGTGCTAGATAGTTTGCAGAGTGGCAAAACTGCTCTATCTCCGTTGGCGATGGCGGATTCCGGCGACTCACCCCTCATCGCTAACGTAGGAGCTGTATCATGACGCACCAAACACAAGTCGAATTGGTTGCCTGGCACCCCACTGGTTTCACTCTACCCTTTGTCGTGCAAGCCAATCAATCGGTCCTTATCGGTAAATCGCGCAATTGCGGTGTTCAGTTACGTGGGCACGACATTGCCGATATCCATTGCAGCATCGGCTTAGGGGAGGGGCAGTTGTGGGTGCAAGATTGGATGTCCGCTAGCGGCACCAAAGTCAACGGTGCCCCAGTCACCAGCCAGACCTTTGTCGGCCAGGGCTGCGTGGTCGAAATCGGCAGTTACAAAATCCAGATCTCAACGTCCAAGAAGGCCACACTTGAGTCCAGAGGCGGCGCTGAGGCCAAGGGTGCTGAGTCCAAACCTCAGGCAACTTCGACTCCTGCCGACCAAGGGACTCCGATCGAACATACGTCAAGTATGTCCATCCAGCCATCTGCAGTGACAGCAGTTGATGTCGCGCCGCTCAGTGACTTATCACCGGCTGATTCGCCAGCCCTCGAATATCTGGCAACCACGGACCAAGGTGAGCCTGCTGCTCCAACTTCTAAAGACGCCAGCGTTGCCCCGCTCATGCAACCGATAGCTGGCATCGATCTGCTGTCGCAAGATGATGAAACCTATGATCGCGAAACTGTTGAACTCTTACTGGCAGAAATCGACGACTTAAGAATGGCACTTGCCCAGGCCGATTCGAAGCCTGTTACCTCTGCGAACTCGATGGTAGATGACTCGGTGGCAGATGACTCGGACCGAGTGCTGTCTCGAATCCATGAGCTTAGTGAAGAAGCCAATCGAGCTGAGGAGCGGGTACTCATCCTCGAGGAAATGCTCCATGCCGCTGAAGACGCCAATTGCTCCGAAGTCGAAGAACGGACTCATCTGGAGGCATGGGTGGGAGATATTGAAAAGCGGGTTGGCCAGCGTGAGGCGGAACATGCGGCCGAACTTGAAGCGCTGCATGAACGCCTCGACTCCGCCAGCAAAATTAACGTGCGATTGCAACGGCAGTTGCAGGATGTAGCCGTCGATGGTGAACGCGACGAATCCCCCAACGGGGACGTATTGGAACAACTTCAGCGCGAAAACGGAGAGTTGCAAAATGCCCTGGCCGAGGTCACCAAAGACTTGCGACAGCTCAAGCAGAAGTTTGAGAATCAATCGGAAGAGTCCGATACAGCTCTTCGAGAAGAACGCGCTAAGATCGCGCGCGAACATGCAGAAATGTCGCGATTGAAGTACGATTACGCGCAGAAAATCAAGGAATTAGAAGAGTTACCGCTGTCCACAACTCATGCCGACCCGAGTCGGCAAAGCCTACTCGAACACCGTCAATACCTGCGGGAGATGAACCAAGGGAAAAAACAGCGTCACACATCACAGTCCCTTTCGAGTCGCTTGAAAAGCCTCTGGAGTATGATCGATTAGCCTTTGGACCACTCCCAAAGTCAACTTACTTGTCACTGATTGAGGTAGCTCATGCTTACGGGTCAACAAATTACAGAGGGACGCTGCGGCGCATCGACGTCACCGATGGCTGATAATCCACAGCACATTATTGGTGAACTGGAAGCTGTAGTTAGTGACATCCAGGCTTATCTGCAGAATTTCTGCGACCGCTTCGAAACGTTGACAGCACAGGCTTCCACTTTGCCTGTTAGCTTGACTGCTAACGACGACTCCTCCGAATCGCAGTACGACTGGGAAGCCAAACGCCTGCAAGCCGAACAGAGAATCCGTGAACAAGTGGATTTGTTATCCAATGCCTGGTTGCGGTTGGAGGACGAGCAAAGATCTCTCCAGCAAACCAAACAGGGGTTGGCCAACGAGCTCAAAGCCCGCGTAACCACGATCGACGCCAGCTCTACGAGTATTTTGCAATGCCTGCCTGGCAGCTCTCAATTCGCCGCCAAGACCGAACATTCCGCCATTCACGAATTTGAACGATTGCGGCATGAGATTCAATCGAGCCGACCGAATATCAAGTCTCACTGAGAAGTAATTATGTCGTTATCAACCATGGTCAGTAGCGCCTTCGGCAAATGGACCGGTCGCCCAACAGCACAGGTCGCCACGCGTGACTCGACATTTCCCGATGTCTCCGAAGCGCCGCTTGACTGTCGCCGTGTCATTCGCGACCGACGCTACTGCCAAATACTTGCCAAGCACGGCGAATTGGAGTTCGATGACCTATCGATCCAATGTGCCTGGCGCGCCATGCAACATGAAATGGCTTCTGTCCCAGGCGGTTCGGTGCGCTTGCTCGTTGACGAATTGGTTGAAGAAGATCGGCGGTACTACCTCAGGTCCACCGCTAGTCGGCAAGCAGTCGTTGAGCCGTTCTTTATCGATCGCGATTGTATAACCAACGCCGACTTTGCCAGATTTGTCCATGCGGGTAGCTACGAATTGCCGCAGTATTGGCCGCAGGAGATCCTCCCCTTAGTGCTGCAGTTTGTCGACCTTACGGGGCATGTCGGACCACGTTTCTGGTCCGATGGCAAACCACCTGTTGACAAAGCAGAGCACCCCGTCGTTGGCATTTGTTGGTACGAAGCAAACGCATTTGCCAGATGGGCTGGTAAGCGGCTTCCAACCAGTGCTGAATGGCAACGGGCTGGAACCTGGCCGCGGTGCCAAGTCGGTGGCGGCTCAGAGCAACGCTACCCGTGGGGCAATGCCTTTGAACGTTCACGTGCCAATCTTTGGTCGCACGAGCGTTGCAATACCATCGGTGTTGATGCGCTTGACGACGGCAATACACCCAATGGTGTTCGGCAGCTAATTGGAAATGTCTGGGAATGGATTGATACGCAGTACTGTCCAGCCAGCGAAGGGCCTGTCAAAGTCATCTTGCCAGAGGTAATGGCAGAGGTGCGGGGTGGGGCTTTTGATACCTATTTCGCGTCACAAGCCAGTTGCCAATTTCGTACTGGCCAACCCATCCTAAGTCGCCCAAACAATGTCGGCTTTCGCTGCTGCATTAGTCCGAAAGAGATCCATTCAACCACGCCCAAACAAGTCGCAGAATCCAATTCATGATTAGTACCACACAAACGCTCGATCGTTGTTACTGTGCTTGTTGCTCATCGCCCTTTGAGCCCTATGACGATTACTGTAACAAATGCCAAATGCCCACATCCCTTTCGCAGTCGGTTGCGGCTCAAGGCGGAGGACACACATTTATTTCTGTACTCGGTGCCAGCAACGCCGGAAAAACTGTCTACCTCGGCCTACTACTCGATATCCTGAGCAAGGGTCCCGCTGACTTCAAAGGCGCCGCAGCCAGCTCATTTGCCGTCGACCTGCAAGAGTACGTCGTCAACGAGCTCGAACGGCGATCGTTCCCGGAGAAGACGCCATCGGAGGCCGACGCATGGCAATGGCTACACTACAAGTTAACGATGAAAGAAAAAAAATCTACGCGAACCGCCGATCTGATTTCGCCTGATTTTGCGGGTGAAGCCATCGCCACAGAGATTAGCCGGCCTGGGCTTTATCCAGCGGTCGCACACGTCGTCAGCCGTTCAAACGGCTTGCTCATCCTGTGCGATTCGGTCCGCGTACGCGATCAAGGGGCTAGTGAAGATCTATTCGCCATGAAAATGGCCACCTACATAGCCGAACACCACCGGCTCTTTGGAGAGAATTTTGGTAAAGGTGGCATAGGCCCCTCGTTGGCAGTGGTGTTCACCAAATGCGACGCATGTCCAGAAGCAGTAAAAAACCCCACCGCATTCGCTGCGAACAACACTCCCCGGCTACATGACTTTTGTCGCCAGACGTTTCGTCGCGTTGAGTTCTTTGCAGCCGGAGTGACCGGCAGCACCGGCGTCATCGCCGATGCCAGAGGGGTTCAGATGTGCGTCCCGTTTCACATTCAGCCCTACGGAGTTCTCGAACCACTGCGTTGGGTCTTGGCCAGTCAGTAGTTTCTTTACAAATCGCACCATGAAAATCCAACAAGCCATCTTTACTTCGTCCGACCGTGGCCAAATCAAAGGCTACCAACTGGTGGCAATTTCGGAAGACATTGATCGCAACCTATCGAGAGAGCTTCAACTTTGGTCACCTAGTCACCTAGGTGATGATGATCCCGCTAAATGGACGATCAACTATTTTCCAGTATCCCAAGACCATGTCGCCGTGACGCGTACCGTGCTGGGCGGACCCGAGTACAGCAGCCGCGGTGGGTCACAAGTCGTAACCCTGATTGCGGTGCTCCACAATCGACAATTTTCCGCCTACCACAATAACGCGATGCTCGTAGCACGCACCGCCTTGGCCCTCGGTTGGCTGCGAATTCCTAGAGACATGCCCAGTCGCCTGGAACCTATTGAACTGCCTGACATTCCTCTTCCCGCTTCTCGTGGCAGCTCCAGCTTCTGTCCACCACATATCACCGACCAAGTCGACAAAAGCCCCACCATTTCCGGCTCTTCCAGAACCACGGGTGATGACCAGCTAGATGTCCATGTGCTAAGTAGCCTAACTGAGCTTTTGGAGAACAAACAACGTATCGGTATCGTTGGTGCCCGTAACCCGCTGCGTATGGTCGAGTCTTTCATCGAACATTTGCCCATGGCCCATCGTCGTGCGTTCAGTTTTACGACCGGGCTGCAACCAACCTATAACCGGCCATTCCAAGCCCACTTTCTTGCCAGCACTAGTCCCGCGCTCGCACAAACCCTCAAATCCGAGGGGATCATGCTGGTGGACGTGTAGCCTCAGCTGTAGTACTACACTTGCGCACGCGCTTCGATGTTGGTCACTGGCTCGACAAAGGTATTGTGCCTGATTTTTATGTGCGAGGTAATGGGTTGTCGTTGGACGGGATTCTGTGGTTCAGGCAACAACAAGAGAATTTTGTCCCGCTGCTTAGTCGAGCCGAATACCGCCGCCGTGCCACAGAACTTTCAAATCCTTTTCAGACCAGGCTTCCAAGCCCACGGATGGATCGCCGACGAGAACGCCCCGACCGTCAGCCGTTCTACGCATGGCGACAACACTGTGTCCCATCCCCGGTATCCATCCCCACTGTTCTACGTATCGACGATCCTCCGCGCCAAATGGCAGTTCTACAGTAAGCAGAACCGGCCAATCATCTTTCGCGATGAGTTCTTCGAGAGTTTCATCGATTACTGCGACGCTACGACCGGCCCGCTCTGCGACGAGTTTAATCCCGCGGTATAAACCCAATGTAGGCGTACCGCTCGAATCCGTCAGGCACAGAGGAATCAAATCGGATTCATCGACATCGATGCCCTCTGCGCGAAGTAGCGTGGCTGCAGCGGCGGGACTACAGGTTGCCCATGAGGTTTGCTTCGCGATGCCATTTTCCCAAGTTTCGCCGCCAGCAGGCGGAGGCCGGACGGCAATCGACAGCAGAGGCCAAGTGATTCCGACCAGTGAAGCCAGCGACAGCAGCATGGCCATAGCCGCGCGACGCCAAAGTCGTGTCTGCGGGAGCCGCCAAGCCCAGCCCGCCGCGAGCGCCGCTAGCACGGCCGAAAAATTCGTGTAAATAATCGCCGCAGATACGGGAACTAGTCGCGCCCAAAATAGCTGGCCAGAAAGGTAGAGCAAGAACATGACCGTCCCGAATACAGATAGCGTCAAGCCAAGCATGGTAAGTTGCCCTGCGTTTGCATAGACAACACAGCCTGTCAGCAACCCTGCCAAAATCGACACGCAAGACATGATCGCAATGGCAATTACAAGATCATTGGCCATGATAGTTTATTGAGACTGAGAGGATCTAGAGTCACCCATCGGTGGAATGTATCGGACGTTGGCCATCAATCTATTTGCTTGGCGAGAACTTGTCTCCCCCCAAGCATGCTGTGGCGTACTACAATTCACACACCAAAGCGTCATCCGTAGGCTTCTGCCTGTCAAACTATCTGCTTGCGGGAGCTGAAGAAATAGACTGATAGATCGATGCGGCGGAGGAGGACGTCGATGATCAATAGAAACGTGGCGACCGTAATCAACGTTGGCCACAATGGAGTGGGGCGGGTGGCACGGGTGGTGCCTGGCGTAAACAGTTCAACCGCTGTCGGGTTGAATTGTCCACCCGATACACTGGCTAATTCTCGCAGCAGCTCTTCGTTTGTAGGATGGATTCGTAGTTCATCACTGTAACCACGGATCATCCCACGCGATTGACGATAAACGACTTGACCGTTTTGCTTGACCGCGATCTCCACATGATACGAACCGGCCAGAGGGAGTGGGACTTCGCTGATGTACCGACCGGGGGACGACTGCGGCATGTTTAAGGTGAGTCGCTGTAGCCGAGGATCAATCACGGTCAATTCAACTTCCGCGTTGTTTAAGAATTGCCCCAAGTCGTTCACCGCATCGACGATGATTTCGGCTTGATCATTCTTGCGATTCGTCTGCATTTGGATACCACGCGTGTCACTCTTCCGCATCACTTGCCGAATGACCTGCGTCCAAAATTTACCGTAGCCGGGCCAGGTCATCCATTCGGCCGCCCAACGCGATTTGGCATCGGAAGTGAAAGCTGCACTCATCCCCAGTCCGTAGCGCCACCAAGCCAGCAGAGGATCACCCTTCTCGGTCGCCAAGATGACTTCTGCGGTCGGTTTAGGGCGAGTCATCACGTAGCCGAGCAAAAAAGGAGCCGACTCCATATCGAGTTCAGCCAGCGCATGGGTCGCTCGAATGGCTACCGGAATGAACGGCTGCTCGTCAATTGCCGATTTGCTGGCGGTAACGGTTTCTTTGGCGAAGATTTGAGGGACCTGAGCTGGATCGTCCGTGAAGTAATATCGACCCTTTCCAACACGCGCGATTTGTTCGAGCAATTCCGCGTCGGCTCCACTGCCAGCGGCCACCGTCGAGACGGTGATCTTGGACGAAGTCATTTGTGCCGCTAAGCCTTCAAAGTCGCCGGGTGTCGAAACGCCATCGGTCAGCAGAATTACGTGCTTGAGTTTCGCGGAAGTCGTCATCAACATCTCAAAAGACATCTCCATGGCGGGATACATGGTGGTTCCGCCACCAGCCTCAATGCGCGAGATCTCGTCACTGATCTTTGCAGCGTTGCTGGCAGATTGCATTTCACTGATTACGTAGGTATCTCCATCGAAGGCTATCACAGCAACTTGGTCCCTGCGCCCCAGCAATTCGACGGCGGATCGCGCAGCCGACTTGGCCATCTCGATCGGATCGCCATTCATCGATCCGGATTTGTCGATCACCAGCACCATTCCCAGCGACAGCTTCTCCTGTTCTTTTTCAAAGTCGCTGCGAACAGGGAGGATTTCTTCTAACGTGCTTTTATAGTAGCCCCCCAATCCGAACGACTGCTCGCCACCGAGCATGATTAAACCGCCACCCAAATCCTGGACCCAGGTGCGGGCGATCTGCATTTGCTGCTGAGTCAACGCGGTGGCCGGGACATTGGAGATCAACAGGCATTCGTAGTTCTGCAAGTCGGCCAGTGTCTCGGGCATGCCTTGCGGCGGACGCACATCAACCTCAATCCCTTCATCTTCGAGGGCATAGGCCAGTTCGCGAATCAAGTTGGGGTCGCTCTCGATGATCAGAACTTTGGGTTTTCCGGAGGCGTAGACCAAGCCCGCTTCGCGGTTATTGTCCAGCAAAGTATCCTGCCGCAGTTCAGAGATGCGCACGGTATAAGCCGCCAAGCGATCGCGTTCGATCGACTGTTGAAAGCGAAATTCGTTAGCTCCTAGTTTCAAAGTTTTTCGCTCGCTGATCACCTTATGGTCACCGCGAAAGACTTCGACCAGGCCTTCATCGTCGTGGTTCGATTGAATTGCGACGTTGACGATGAACGGCTCACCCTCGCGGACCTCGGCAGGTACACTCACTTCGGCTACTTGTACTTCAGGGTCGCTCAACGTTGGGAGGGGAATTGTGGAAACAGGGACTCGGCTACGCGCAGCAGCGGCGATTCCATCGCCTGCCGTCTGGTTGCCATCGGTCAGCACCACTAGTTTGGGCACATAACCCGTGGGCATTGTCCCAGTTGCAGCTTCGATGGCGGCCGCTAAATTGGTACCGTCCTGCAATCGGCGCTGGGCGTCCGCCTGCGGTGGCGAGGTATCGTGTGCGCTGACGTTGTGTGCGCTGGTTTCGAGTGTACTGGTCGCCGTTAATTCACGAGGCGTTTGTCCGTTGGTGGCGAAAGGTAGTAGGATCGCGCGATGAACACCCTTGGCTTGCTGCGCCGCCTGTACAAACTTCAGGGCTTGCTCAACACCTTCGTTGCCAATGCTCAGACTCGTATCCTGCAGGATGACGACGCATTGTTCATCTGTTTCATGCAGCCAAGTCAATCCGGCCAGGGAGAGCACGAACAGCAGCATCAGCAGTTGACGAATAACCATCGAGACCGTCCGCTGCGATTTCGGAAGATCGCTCAGGCTGCGTCGATAGTACCAGGCGACGATCATTGCTAATGGCAACAGCGCGAGCAATAACCACGGTCGAGTCAGTTCAAATGGAAACATGGATTAGCAATCTTGTTACAGACTTCGAAATGTTAGGCGATCACTCGGCGTTGATACCAAAACCATTCCAAGGCACAGAAGATAGTGGCTGCCAAAACCAGATAGTACCAAGCGGGGCGCGAAAACCACATGCTGGCCAGTCTGGTTGCGCCAGCCACGGAGTCGATGGTCCCCTCCACGGGACGCAAGTCGGTCTCATTGCTATCCGCTAGATTGACGGCGATTTGTTGCACAAGCTGATACTGGTCCACTTTATCAACTTGCCGTGTGCGCACAATTTCCCACAGGCCAACCCTATTCAGCGGGCCCACTTGCTGGCTGACTACTTGAGTTTCGTCACCAGTGGGAGATACCAGCCGCAGTCCCCACTGGCGAATCGACAACTCATCCTTTGTCCGCGCTGAAGGGTTCTCCCGCTCCTCGGTGAGCTCAGCAGGCTTAAGGCTTCCTCGATGGAAAGATTGATCGCTCAGTTTTACCAGTTGCCCCCCCGCCAACGCTGGCTGAAGCTCATCGGGTTCCCCAGCAAACCAGTTGAGTGCATTGGTGATCATGATGGGAAACGCGGTGCGAAAAGCTAGATCGCTCCGCTCCAAATTCACACTCAGAACCAGGCAAGTTCCAGCCGGGCGATGCAACACGGAATAGACCGATTCGCCAGTTACAGTGGCCACCAAAGTTTTCGACGATTCACTAAAGTCAATTCGACGAGCCTCAGGGAGCAACACATTGTCCAAGCGAATGTGAGTCATCAGCGGCGAGTCTTGATCTTGCTCGGTGATTATCGGATTCTCAATCACGTCTCCCAACGTCCAAGCGTCAGAGTTGGATTCTGGATCGACCACCAATACCTGCCCACTTGGCAGCTTTTCGGGAACGATCCGATGCAGAACCAGCAGTGTGTCAGCAGGAAACTCGGATGGCAATGTATTGACTACATTGACATTGACCAGCGGATTGGCTTCGAACACTTTCCGCAAAAATAAACTGCCGGGTGTCACAATCAAGACGTCCTTTACGGCGCGGGGTGGAATAATTGCCCAAGCCTCGTCGTCAGTTGGCAAAAAATTGATCGGCTGCGAACTGTCCGTAGGATCGCGGGGTGTTAACTCAGTAAGTTTCGCGTGCAGGACGCCTCCCGGTAGCGACGTTTTCTCCAGGGAGCGAGTCCACGTTTCGTTCGGTTCTAAATTTAGCGGGATGACATCGATGGGAATCTCGTCCAACTCCAATTCCAATCGTCCTTGGATTGCCACATTCGCCGCGTTTCGAATGTTCAGTAACACTTCGTAGCCGATGGGATCGATCAAACTGCGACGCGCTTGAAATTGCGTGATGCCAACATTGGCAGCGCTAGTTGCCAGCGTCTGATAGATGACTTGGATATTGTCGGGCGATTCGGTACTAGGGGATTTCAGCGTCTGGTCGCTCGGTGCATTTTCTCCCGGAATTGTCGCTTCAGGAGTCGAGTTGCTGGCTAACGTGACCAGGGAAGTGGTGACCACGGCCGCAGGTCGCTGAGCACAGCCATCGCTAACCACGTGAACATGTCCGTTGGGATGTTCTCCGATCAGCTGTTTGGCAAGTTGGATAGCCGCCTCCGGGAAAGATGAAGTATCGGTGGCTTGTAACCCGTCAATGGCACGTCGTAGCGTCGGAGTGTGGCTGGTCATCCCCTGCACCACTTCGGGCTGCGGCCCGGCCGACACGATAGCCACTTCGTCACGAAAGCGCAAGCCATCCAACAGTCGATGCACGGAGGTGCGTGCGGCGTCAAAGCGGTTCGGACTGATATCGGTCGCCAGCATGCTGGCCGAAGTATCCATTACCACCACGATTCGCCGTGCCTGTAGTGCTTCCCAAGAAAAGTACGGGTCGGCCACGGCCAAAACCAGCAGCAGTAACAGTAGGAGTTGTGCCAGTAAAGAGAATAAGTGGCGCAGGTTTTGCCACCACGCTCGTGGCGGCTTTTCGTCGTAGATTTGTTTCCAAAACAGGTTGGTGGAAACTTTTACCCGTCGCAACCGCACCTTGAGAATATACATTGCAATGATCGGCAGCGCGATGGCTGCCAGAAGCAACGCAGATGGTACGGCCAGTGACATGCTGTTAACTCAATATAGGAGATGGAAAAACTACGTGAGCATCGTGCGGAAAATAAGTGTCGTAGCTACGTTCGCCAGAACGTCGGCTCCCTGCCGTCTGGCGACAGCAGCTACGAAGAAGTCGGCTCCCTGCCGTCTGGCGACAGCAGCTACGAAGAAGTCGGCTCCCTGCCGTCTGGCGACAGCAGCTACGAAGAAGTCAAGACAGTAATTTTCCGCACCTTGGTAAGTCTCTCGAGTTAATTTGTGTTCATGCGCGTTCATCTGTGGTTAGTTCCTACACTCTGGAAAAGTCGTGAACGGTTGCCTTCATTTCTTCCTCCAAAGTTTTGCTACTTCGGCTACATCAAAAACCTTGCTGCAAACTATTTGCCCACGGCTGATAGTCGCATCATGCTCATCACTAACTCATCGAACGGAACGACGGACGGAGATTGTGTGCATCCCAAACCGTAATTCGTACAGTAATCCCTGACGGCTAACTGGTGTTGTTGGAAGCGTTGTTTGTAGTCTCTCAGGTTTTTTTCGGTGACGGTAACCTGAAGAATGGAGTCGCTCTCGATATCTTCCAATTCGACGTCACCTAACAGATTGGGATCCGCTTCTACAGGATCATGCAACTGCAACACGTGCGCGTCGAAGCGGCGGTAACGCAATTGATCGAGTCCGATTTGAAACCCATGCTCGTCGAACAGATCGCTGATCATGACTGCCAATCCAGCCCGAGAGCCACGGTGTAGCAAGCCTTGGACTGCACGACCGAGGTTGGTATCTTCTCCAGTAGTTTGTAACGACTCCAGAAAACGCATCAGTGGCAAGATACGGGCCTTGCCACGCGTGATCGGGAACTCGCCGACGATCCCGTCCGCGTACGCCACTACTGAGATGCGATCGAGATCGGCTAACGCGATGTAGGCTAACGCCGCGACTAGGTGCCTAGCGAGATCGAATTTGGCAGGCTTACCAAAAGCCATGCTGCGCGAGCAGTCGAGCAGTAGGTAAACGTGCAAATCTTGCTCTTCTTGGAATCGTTTGAGCAACAGGTCTCCGTGACGCGCGTAGATATTCCAATCAAGATAGCGCAGGTCGTCGCCGAAGGAATACTCGCGGTGGTCCGAAAACTCGATCCCAGCTCCCACCTGCATGGTGCGCCGTTGCGCCAGTAGAGATCCGCGAAACACCCGCTTCGACATGATAGACAGGTATTCCAAGCGAGTCAAAAAGTCAGGTGGAAAGAGCATGGTAGTCAACCCTAAATTTCTGCCCGTTCTGAAAACCCTCGTTCCCAGGCTCTGCCTGGGGACAAGAAGTAAACGAGCATCGTAGTCACCAGTCAGGGGTTACGCGGCAGCGAGGGCGTTTTCTGGAATGTTGGCCATGATCTTGCTGACCACATCGTCGGCGCTAATTCCTTCGGCTTGTCCTTCGAAGTTCAAAATCAAGCGGTGACGCAGGACTGGTGTCGCCATCAGTCGCAAATCTTCACGAGCGACATGATAGCGATCGTCCAAGATCGCGCGGATTTTCGCCCCCAGGATCAACGCTTGTAGTCCACGCGGACTCGCTCCAAAGCGGACATACTTCTTCGTCGGTGCAGCGGCGAGTTCATGTTCTGGATGAGTTGCGACCACAATTGCGATTCCATACCGCCTGACGTCAGGAGCAATGGGGATGAGTCTCGCCAGCGACGACATTTCCAAAATGCGTTCGCCGGTCATCACCGCTTCGGCTCTGGGTTTCAGTGATTCAGTAGTGCGATCGAGAATTGTCTCCAAGTCATCCACCGTTGGATACTTAACTAACAGTTTGCAAAAGAATCGATCCAGCTGAGCTTCTGGCAATGGGTAGGTCCCTTCCATCTCGAGCGGATTCTGTGTCGCCATGACGAAGAACGGTTCGCTGAGCCGATGCGTGGTGCCAGCCACGGTGACGGAATGTTCTTGCATGGCTTCCAATAGCGCAGACTGCGTCTTGGGTGTGGCACGATTAATTTCATCCGCTAACAGCACGTTGGCGAAGATCGGACCCTGTTGGAATTCGAACACCTTGCGCCCATCATCCGCTTCGTTAATGACTTGTGTTCCGATTAAATCTGCGGGCATCAGGTCGGGGGTGAATTGGATTCGACGAAACTGCAAATGCAGCGCGTCGGCCAGGGTCCGGACAGTTAAAGTCTTTCCCAGCCCCGGAACCCCCTCCAGGAGTACATGCCCGCCGGCAATCAACGAAATCAGCATGTCATCCAATATGTCTTGCTGTCCAACGATGACTTTCGATACCTCCGCTTTCAGACGTTGGAAATCACGTCGGAAGTGGTCAAGCTGCTCCTTAAGGCTGTCGTCGATACCGCTGCTCATCTCACTCAACTCCCCAAAAAAATCCTCTTTGGTTGTAGCCGAAGTCGCAAGACTTTGGACTTGCAATCCAATCACGCGCGAGATCGGATACGGCAAAAAAATATCCGTCGCTCGCCTAAGTACAGTGCTCACGGGTATGTTACCATAACCAGCCAGCTCAAACCTGTGAATCTCGAGGAGTATTTTGATATGAATTGGTCAATTCGTTCTTTTGACTTTTCGTGGGTGCAGGTCACGCTGCTCTTGACCAGCTTGGTTCACTTGCCGGTATTGCTCGCCGCGCCTAGTCCGCAATCAACCACTGACGCGACAACCACTGACGCGACAACTGTCGAAGCGAATGAACTGTCGGAAGAAGAAGCGCGTCAAATCAAAACGACCGAGCGCTTTCTCGATGTGCTGATGAAGAACCCGCGTTACGGCACGGCCCTGGATCGAGTCTACGGTCATCACGTTGAGTTTGGCACGCTCGACAAATTCCTGCTAACGCTGAAGGACCGCGCCAGTAGTGAAACCGACGCGGGGCCGATCTGGATGCTGTTGGGGTTGATTGAGTCCCAACGGGGAAACGATGCAGCGGCAGTTGAGTCTTTGCAACAGGCCTATCAACTTCGACCCAACGACGCCATAGCCAGCTACTACCTGGGGCAAGCTCAACTGCGAATTGGGCAATCGACCGAGGCTATCGCCTCATTTGAACGAGCCATTCAACGCAAACCAGCGCGAGTCGACTTGCTGGAAATCTTCCAAACCTTGGGGCGGGTGCATCAGCGCGCACAACGCACCGAGCAAGCCATGGAAGCTTGGCAACGGCTGGAGTCGTTGTTCCCCGATGATCCGCGGGTGTTGGAACAGATTGCCGTGACGCTGGCCGAGGAAGGACAACCCGCGCTGGCCTTGCCACGCTATCAAAAACTTGCGGGCTTGGTACGCGATGACTACCGCAAAGTCGTGTACAACATCACCGTCGCTGAGCTAACAATCAAGACCGGTGGGCGAGAAGCCGGTCTACAGGCACTTGAGAAAGTGCTGCAGGATCTGAATCCTGAGAGCTGGCTCTACCGCGACGTGCGGCGACGCATTGATGATGTATTTCTGCGATCCGGCGATCAAGACAGTTTGGTTAAATACTACCAAAGCTGGCTGACCAACCATCCTGAAGATGTCGAAGGGATGGCGCGGCTAGCAAAGTTCTTGGCTTCGTCAGCCCGCGTGCCTGAAGCGACCCAATGGATGGAGAAGGCACTCAGCCTGGCTCCCACCCGCGCCGACTTGCGAAAGGCGTTCATCGATCAACTGACCAGCGATCAACGTTTTGTCGAGGCGATTGGGCAATACGAACAGTTAATTAAGGCGGCTCCCGGCAATGCGGACTACTTGCGCGATTGGGGAAAATTGGTTCTACGCAATCGTGACATGCCAGAAGCTGACCGCAAACAAGAAGCGATTCGCATCTGGAATCAAATTCTGGCGACGCGTCCCGATGACGCGCTGACCGTTTCCCAGGTTGCCGACTTATTTCGCCAAAACAAGATCGGCGATCAAGCCGAACAACTTTATCACAAGGCGGTCGAGCTGGCACCGAATGATCCTCAGTACCGAGAGTACTTGGGTGAATTCTTGCATATTCAAGGTCGCTCGGAGGAAGCGCTGCGCATGTGGGGCAGCATCGCGGAAGGGACGCGGCGCACTGCGGTGAATGTAAATCGCCTGGCGGAAGTTTACAACAGTTTTGGGTTTGCAGAACAAGCGACTGTCGAAATCGCGGAGGCTTTGCAATTGGCTCCTAAGGATTTCAGCTTGCACTTGCGCGCCGCCGACTATCACCTCAAGGCGAGCAAATACGATGCAGCTTTGGCGTTTGTCGCGTCTGCTGATGCGCTGGCAGCCAACGACGACGAGCGGGATGCAGTGATCCAACAGCGGATTGAGGTTCTTCAGGTCAGCCAGGAATTGGACAAGGTAGTGGATGAGCTGTTGGCAAAATTGAAGCAGCAGTCCAAGGCCACATCAGCCGATTGGTATTTGGCCGCGCGCTATTTGGAAGCCGCGCGGCGATGGCCGGACGCAACGGAAGCAATCAACAGCGCTATTCTCGCGGATCCCAAATCGATTCCAGCCCTCACCGTTGCGGCGAGGATTGCTGAGTCATCCGGTGATTACGGACAGGCCGCTCAAATGAATCGGACACTGGCTGAGATCGACAGGCGTTCGCGCGGCGATCACTTGATGAATGTTTCTCGATTGGAAGGGCAGTTGGGACGCGCTGACGAGGCGCTGCAGGCGGCGCAAGAGTTGATCGTTTCCGCTCCTGGTAACACCGATAACTACGAATTCTACGCGCAAGCCTGCTTTCGGTTTGGACGCGGAGATGAGGGTTTGGATGCGCTGCGCAAGGCAGTGCGGATCAACCCCAACGAACCGCATTTGATCATGGCCTTGGCTGCCGCCCTTGCTGATCAACTGCGAACCGATGAAGCCATCGAAGTCTATTGGCGGGCCTTTGACAAATCTGACGAAGTCGAAGACAAGGTCGGACTGACAATGAAACTGACTCCGTTGTATCAACAGATCAACCAACTGGACAAACTCATCGATCGTTTGGAAAGAGAGCGGCGCGAAGAAGACAAGCGACGCGAGATGACGATTTGTTTGGCACAAGCCTGGCACACTGCGGGTGACTTGGGGGCCGCGCGGCAGGAGCTCGAGGGATTGCTCAGCGAGGACACACGCGACACAAATCTGTTGAATCAATTAGCCAAGCTGTGCCAGCAGGCAGCCGATCCCGACGCCGCAGTCGCTTACCAAAGACAGTTGGTGGCCATCGCACCGGGACATGAGACAGAGTTTCCGCTAGCGGGGATGTTGATGGCGAATGGCCAAATGGAAGAAGCTCGGGAAATCTTCGTCAAGTTGACGCAACGTGAAGAGGATCCAGTGCGGCAAATGCGAGCCCTGGATTCACTGATCACGCAAGGCAATTTTGAGTCGGCAATCGGCGTCATCGAACCGATTTTGGCGCAAAATCGAGAAGATTGGGAGCTCTTGTATCGCGAAGGCCTAGCCTGGGCGTCGCTCGATAAAAAAGAGGAAGCGATCAACCGCTTTCAACGCATTCTGGCATTAAGGTTGCCGTTCGATTCGCTCGGACGCTCCGCAGCGGAAAAGCTCAAGCAGGCACAAGCTAAGGCCAAATCAGACAACCTGCGCGGAATTAGTACCACCGCGCCTCAAAAACAATCACCGCTGGCAATGCGCAACATGGCTTCGCAAGTACAAACAGCCACCGGCTTGATTGCAGACAATCGGTATTATGGCACCAATCAAACGCCCCCGGTCTGGACTCCCGAGGCGTATGGAGTTGCTCGCATGGCTGCCTTGGGTTGGATGATCCGATTTGAGGATGATAGCGAGGTGGCGCGCATGGCCAACACGACAGACCAAGCGAATAACTCTATGCCGGATAGCGCGCTAGACTCTAACGCTAATTTTGTTCCAGCCAATACATCCATCGTCGATAGGGTGCGCGACAAAGCGCTAGCGGAGAATGCAACCCGCGAAGGAATCTACGACTGGTTATATGTGGCTCAGTTGAAAAGCGACTTTCCGACCGTCTTCGAGATCGCTCGGCTAATGGCCCGAACCGGCGGCAAAGAGGAGTATCAATTCTATTTGACTTCGCTGAAGTTGCGTCACACCGATCTGAATCAATCGGCGGGCAATCGTGCAGGAGCAGCTAGTGCCAATAAGACGGCTCTAAGTGAGGACGATTTGCAATTGGCGCGCGATTGTTACACTTGGCTAAATGACGCCAACAAGAGCGTGGACCTACAGGCGCTATATGGCGGCAACATTGTCTTTGCCTCCAATGGACAGGCCTATGTGTTGGTGGGTGGGAGCTATTCGCCGCTTCCCGGAGTCTTTCAGGGTGAGGGAGGCTATTTGACTTTGCTGGTTGAGGAGTTGCGGCTAGCCGGTCATGACGAAGAGGCTTTGCAATTACTCAATGAGCATCTGGCCGCTGCCTCCACCGCCTCTCAATTGGCGGGTGCGATGTCGCTTCTTTTCTCGGAAGAACGGTTTAGTGAGCTACCCGATCTGCTCGCACGCTGGCAACAGGCTGCACTGAAACAAATTGCAGAGGCACCTGTCACAATACCAACTCGCGGATCGGTGCGCACTCCCTCCTCTCAATCCAATTCCGCCAACGTGCTATCAGGCGCATTGAACATGCTTCAAAAGTGGATGGGCAAACTTGGCGAAGATGAAGAGAACGGGGAGGTGTTGGCAGTTCTTGAACGCTGTCTGACAGTTGCCGAGGCTGAGGCGCGACATCAACGACTGGTGCAAGCCGCACAGGCTCGGCGAACCCAGCCGTCGGTCCCAGGTTCAGCAGCTCTTGGTTACATGAACGTCTATTACGGCAAACAGCAAACGCAGGCCAACTTGAGTTTCCCACCACTTAACAGTTGGTTGGACCGCACGAGTATCACGTTGCTCTACCAAGCGCATGAAGTGCTCAAGCGGAACGATGTGGGGTCTGATTTGAGCGAGATGCTTCGCCAACGTTTGTCGGTGGAATCTGGCGAGGGGGGAAACGTCGACCAATCGATATGCAATCACCTCTATTTGACAACGGCCTTGTGGTGGGCTGAAGAACAAGATGAAGCTGTCGAACAGATGGCCCATGCGGCGGCACTGGCTGCCGATGATCTGAACATGCAATTCAGCTTGGCGTCGATGTATGAAACGCGTGGGGATTTTGACGAGGCGACGAGTCTGCTTGAAAAGATCGTCCCGCGAGATCAGAAGATTCTTCAGGCTGTCGAGCTGCGCATGTTGCAATTGGCTGAGCGACTGGGAGATACCGAGCGGGCCAGATCTGCTGCGGAAAGATTGTTTGGTTTGCGACTCGATTCACAAACGCAACTAAGTTTGGTGGACCGCATGCGGCGGTTGGGTCTTGGAGCGATGGCCGATGCAGTCTTAGCTCGGGCGGAACGGACTGCCACCAATCAAACATCTTCTCTGGCTTCACTGATGATGCTTTATCAGGGACAGGGGAAGACGGAGCAAGCCACTCAACTTGCTCATATCCTGTTACGCAAAACGGCGTCGCCCATCAACATCACTGTGCGCGGTGGTCGCAATCCGACGCGTTACCGAACGCAGGATAGTAGCTTTCGCACCCAAGCGCTACAGTTGCTACAAAGGTCCGGCGCCCTGAAGAGCCTGATCACGCAACTAGAAGGGCAGCTCGAGCGCTCCCCCGATTCGATTAGTGCGATGCAACAATTGATCGAGTTCTATGGCACGACGAACCAAAAAGAGGACGCGCTACGAATCGTCCAGCAGGGGTTGCAGGTGCGCCCCGATTCTCCCATGTTGCGACTCCAACTAGCCAAACAACTGGAACAGTCAGGCAAGAACAGCGAAGCCTGCGATCAGTATCTGGAACTGCTGAAGATACAACCTGATTGGGTCACTGATGAACTCTATCAAATCGATCGCGTCTTCACCCAAGCCAAACGCAAGGCAGATCTGGTGAACGGCTTGAGCCAAATTAATTTGAAACAGTTGTCGCAACCGTACTACATTTTTCAAACAGCGACTAGTTTACTTGCGGACGAAGAAACGGTGGAAGCCGGTCTGAAGCTACTGGAGAGAGCCTTCGATGCCTTTCCGACCCAACGCCAGAACTTAACGCAGAATATTCGCAATCAAGCGATTTGGAAGAATGATCGCTTCTATCAATTTGCGAAACGGGCCGCCTTGCCTACGCCCCAGGACATTCGCAGCAATCCCTGGACAGGCTTGGATCAGATCAATTCTTACAGTGGAAATGGCGAAGTTAATGTGTTCTTTCATCAAATGTTGCAGGGCTTGAAGACGACAGACAAATTGGATGACCTAGAAAAAACGCTCCAGACGTTGCTCGATCAACAGCCCGGTTGGCATAGTGGTAAGGCCATGTTGGCACTGTTGGAACTGTCGACCGACCGCAAGGCCGAGGCGCAGGGTCGCCTGACTGCAATTTTTGAAGATGAATCTATTTCGAAGTCTATGCCCGCAGAAGCCTGTTGGATTGTTGGACAAGAGTTGGATCGCTTCGACGATACGCGTGAGCTGGCCATGACCCTCTTTGAACGCGCTGTCACCGCGCCATCGACCAACAGCATGAATCAGTTGCAATACACGCCTGTCGTCAAGCTGATAAAGGGGATGGTGCGGGTCGGCCGCAGCGAGGATGCGAGACAATTACTGCTCAAACAACTTTCAAAAACAACTTTTGATCAATACGATCCAAGCTATGCGTCCTACCAACGCATCGAAAACACCACTTGGGCGGCTCAGCAAATGATCGAAATGAAATTTCCTGTGGATGCCATGAAACTCTACAGGGACCTGTTGGACCAACCTGAACAGTTAAGCCTGGCATCGAACGTGTTCTCAAATGGTTCGAACCAGCTTGAGAATAAAATTCGCCAAGGACTCTCGGCCGCCATGAACTCGGTTTCGGAAAAGAACGCCGATGATGTCGTCGCTCAATTACTACTGGTTCCTGAAACGCTGAAACCTGGGGTTTCTGCCATGGACTTGATGATCTCGATCCCACAGGCGCAAGATCTCACTAAAGGGGAAATCAAGAGTTCTTATGTTGAACTTCTACAGACCCTTGCTGCTGATTCCACGACAGCAGAACGCATCGCCGCGCGGCTGGCAGAGTTGACTCGGCAATATCCAAACGATCTGTCGATTGCCATTCTCAATACCGCTTGGCAACTCCATAACAATTTGGACATTGCGGCCGAGGCAGTTAAGGAACTGCTGGTGCTAGCCTCCGATCATCCTTTGGAGGAGATCGCTGAGGGGCGTCGCCCTAATTCTAGGCAGCGTCGAGAAGCTGCCCAATTGATTCCGCTTTGGTTAATCGCGCAGGGCTGTATTGGCAAGGCCGATCTGCATCAAGACGGAATGAAACTAGCCGAAATAAGCCAAGCCGCTGCTGCTCGGCAATTGGGTATCAAAGAGAGTTCAGCCGTTTTGTATCAATGGGGTAAGGTTTTGTTAAACGCAGGCTACAAGGAGGAAGCCGAGGCGCGTTGGTCTGAACTGCTGGAGTTGGCGACGCAGCGACCAGGTAGCCGCAAAGTGGAGAGCCCAGCCAAGACAAGTTGGCGGCGGGCCACAGCCTCGCCGTTGGCAGTCGCAATTGGATTTGCCACCTCCCCGTATTCACTTTTGACAGTGATGCAGCCTCCAGTTCGAATCGCTCCAGCTGCTATCCCCCAAATTGCACAAGGTCCGCAGCCCGCAGGTCAGGTCACAGACGCGAACGAAGCCAATTCGTCCCATATCGCACCTTTGACTCTGTCGCAGTTCCGCACGGTCATGGCTGTTGCTCAGGCGACGGCAGAAGGGCGAATGTTTGAACTTTCGCTGCGGGCTGTAAGTGAATCCCTAAAGGGTGGCTTCCCAGTACCTGACCCCGTTGCAACCGACTTGAATGCGTCGCCGAATCGCGTCATCCGCTCGTCCTCCTCAGTCAATGCGGAGGTCAACCCAATTGAAAGCGAGGTTGTTAGCTCGTTGGAAAATGTACTCGCAGTGTGGTCGCGCGAAGGCTTTCCGAGCGATGAAACCTACAAGATTCTGAAATCGTTGGCGTTGCCTGCAAGCCATCCGCAGGAAATCCGTTTGTACATTTCCGCCCCAGATCTAACTGCTGCTAAAGTCAAAAGTTTGGCTGAACCGCTGGTGGCAGCGGCAGCCCACGCAGGGGAGTTAGACGATTTACGAAACGCATTGACTCAGCGACAATCAAATCCTCAAGCTCAGTTGGCTGGTGCCGCACTAAATTTCTTAATGGAGCACCAGCAGAACTCCAGCCAGTCTGCCCAGGAATCGCTGCTTCAGATTACCAGCAAATCGCTCGACGGGATGTCATCCCAAGATCGGTTGGTGGTTTTCCTGGCCGCACTACGCGCATTCGAATCGCCCGACTTGAAGGAAACGGCGTTCCCAATCCTGCGGCAAATGTTGCAATTGGAACTGCAATCTCAAGCCGGCCAAAGCCGGAACATCAGTGTAGCTGGAAAGTTGGCGAACATGGTGAATCTCCATCTGTCGCAAACGGGGGACGAACAAGGGGTCTTCGAGTACTTCGACCAGCTATTAAACAGTCGCCAAGCGCACTACAGCTCCAACGCGGAATATGGGCTGTACATGCAGAGGAACGACTTGGTTAGCTTGGCGCAACAAGCGTCCGAACTTGACATGACCGCCGTGGCGGCCAACTACCTGGGTCGCGCTGTTGACTTCGATGATTCGCGATATGGTTCACCCAATTTCAGCATTCCGCTGGCGATCGTCATACGTCAGCTTCGATCTCTTGGTCCGCAAGAAAGATATGATACCTGGCTGAAGTGGACCATGCCAACCGAAGGACGGCAGACGCTGCGAGCTGTGCACCAGGATCATTCACTTTCGGTAGTACCTCGCGCCTTCGCCACTGAAAAACGTCCGTACGACACACAGCTTCACGACACCCTACTCAGCAATTTCACCGAGCTGGTTGATGCTGCGCAACAGGCTCATCAGCTTGCCGAACTACGAACTTTGGTACAGCCACTAGTAGACGCCAAAGGGAAATCTGCGGAGATGCTGTTGGCTTTGATTCTGATCGCTCAAGAAGATATCGATGCTGGTATCCCGTTAGTTAAGTCACTACAAGCGAGCTTTACCGACAGAATGAAAGCGGAAGCGGAGTCAAACAGAAATAATCGTGTCCAATCGGACTCCGTCATGGCGGACTATTTGGTGTTCCGTGCCTCCCTTCAATCACCAGTGTTCGTTTCTTTATACGAGCATCAATTGCCACAGTTTCGCAGTCAACTCCAACAACATTCGGCTAGTTCAGTTCTTCGCCACATCAATTCCGATTGGGCCAGACGCGTATCATCATCGTTTGTACCAGACTCAAACTTTCCGAGTGAACCGTTCGTACATTGGATTCCTGTTGGAGGTAGTAGCGGAAGTGGTCAACAGCAGCCTTGGTGGTCCATTTACGAGGATCAGCTCGTCTCATTCAATGGGCCTAACGACAGTAACTTGCTGTTTTGCTATCCACTGGCCGGTGACAATTTTTCAATCGAAATGGACTATTTCGATGAACGCCGCTCTCTCGGCGGTGCAAGTTTCGGAGGGGTGCAGGTGACTCCAGCCGGCACTAGCGGAACCGCCACTGTAAGGTCCCTTGCCGGACATGAAAGTATCAATCGACAGGGAGCGCTGAAACGCGGCACTACTTCCTGCGATCGCTTGACGATTGAGGTCAACCAGGGTGTCATACGTCATTTATTAAACAATCGCTTGATTTATCAGGAGCCCGTCACGGCCACTAGCCCGTGGTTAAGCTTACACTCCAACGGCTCGCGCATGAGTGCTTATCGAAATCTCCAAATTCTGGGGGAAGTCTCCATCCCCAGGACGGTTCCGCTCGTCGATGGTAACCACATGGATGGCTGGCGCTGCGATACCTTTAGCGAATCGCAACCGCGTAAGCGACTGATGAAAGAGACGCCTGCCCGCGAGAACGACATCATCGCTCATTACCAACAGCGCGAACCGACCGAGTTCGATTGGAATGCAATCGACGGAGTATTGCAAGGTAGAGCGATTGAGTCAGCAACCGCCGATCAGCAAAGCTGGATCTATTACCATCGACCATTGCAGAATGGTGAGTCGGTTGAGTACGAATTTTTTTACAAGCCTGACACTACGGTAGCTCACCCAACCATCGGACAGGTCGCCTTGCTACTCGAGCCAGCGGGGGTAGTTTCCCATTGGGTTGCAACTCAGCAAGATAGTAATGTGCATGCCATCAAACCCGAGAACGTTATGTTGGAATCTGACATCCGCCGTGGTCCAGAGCAGTTGCCGCTAAAGACTGACGACTGGAATAGTGTTCAGTTACGCGTGCAAGGAGATGTCGCACGAGTAACGCTGAACGGATCGATCGTTTGCGAAAGAACTCTCGAACCTGAGTTGCTCCGCCAGTTTGGCATATTTCGCTACAAAGCGCAAGCGAGCCAGATCCGCAACGTCGTCCTGCGCGGCGACTGGCCTGAGACGGTTCCCACGGGTAAGGAAATATTGGCCTTGGCTCGACCAATAACTCCCGAGTCGGAACTCTCCATGGGCGCGATTGTAGACGACACATTGGTCGCTCCTTTGGCCGGCGATGTCGTCGAGGCTGCACGCTCCATGGCCGCCGATGCAGCCTACGACTATTTGCTCGAATGGGTGCTCCCCTCAACAACTCACCGCGGCATTCGACTGCACACCGCGCAGGTGCCCACTGCGTCGGAATCCGAAGCTGATGAGCTTGGCTTTGGAGCCATCGTCGCTCCTGCCGTGGAGTTGGTTCGTTTGGCTGTCCAACGCAAAACGGTGGAGCAGTTGAGTGACTCGATCGATGGTATTGTCGCGGATTCGCCCGACCAACGACGTGCGGCAATCGCACTCAAAACGATTCTGGCCATGGAAGCTGAACTCAATGCAGCGATCCCTGACTTACTTAAAGAGGTTTGGCAATCAGTCCTTCAGCCATATGCTCCTGCCGCGACTGCAAGGGAACGGACCGCTGAGTACTTAGTCGCCTGGAGGGCGGCTCAGCATCCTATCTACTGGTTCGTCGGTAGCGACATTGCTCAAAAATTGCGCGACTACGAACGCACGAACGAGACGGCATCCGGAGACAATGATTTCAAGCGGCAGGTCCATGCCTTGGTTGGAGACATCGAACGCAGGGCCAGATCGATCCCCTCGGACAGCTCACACGCTGCATCTGCCAGCCACAGGCAATGGACCATGGTCCCTTATTTAAAACCTGAGTATCGCTGGGCCGGATATCGAACTTCGACTTGGACACTTACCAAAGGATTGGCTTTGCATTTGCCAGCCGACACTTGGAACCAACTCTTTTATCAATCTCCGTTGACAGGCAATTTTGAAATCGTGGCCGACCGCACCACGCATGGCCATAAAGAGTTGTCGATCGCTTGGGGCATGCACAGCGCCGAGCCCATTCACGACTTAAAAGGGGTGCGTGTGAGCAAGGTCATGCACGGGTCTAAAGACGTCATAAAGGAGGTACCGCTTCCTGTGTGGGATCAACAAGCGGAATTCCGCATCGTCGTTGATGGTCGCAAAGTAACAACTTGGACAAATGGCGTCCAAATCCACGAACAAATCTTTGACAGGCAGCCCGATCCATGGCTGCTGCTACAATCGAGAAACGCCACGGATCTTTCTCGGGTCAGCAACCTGCGTATTCTAGGGACTCCTGAAATACCAACTGAAATCGATTTAATCAATATCGCCGGATTGGCCAGTTGGCGAGCCGATGTTTACGACGAAAAGTTTGGGACTGAAGAAGATACAGACAGCAGCCAAGATGTCCCCTGGCGACGCGTTGGTGAAGAACTGGTAGGACAAAAAGACAAGAATACCACGGTTGAATTCCGGGAGTCGCTGCTAGTGTATCAGCGCCCCATGTTGGAAGATGGCGAAATTGAGTTCGAAGCCTGGTATGAGCCTGGGATATTCGAAGTTCATCCTACCCTAGGCAGTCAGGCATTCATGCTGACTCAGGCTGGCGTTAAGCTGCATCGATTGACCGATGCACAATACGAATTCCGAGGACTCACTGCGGACAACCAAGAGCCGATACCGAAGGCTGCCGAGAGTTTAAAGCTTAAGTCCGAGGACTGGAATCATGTACGTCTGACATTGCGTGGCGACCTGTTAGGCATCGCAGTCAATGGCGAAGATGTTGCTAATGTGCAAATTGATGAAATGCCCAACATGCGTCAGTTTGGACTGTTTCGCTATTCCAATCTGACTCAAGCTCGGGTTCGCAAGCTGCTTTATCGAGGAGAGTGGCCCAAGCAACTCCCCTCATTGGCAGAACAACAATTGTCAACGGCGGGTGAAGATTTTAAATTCGCAGACGCTAAAACGCTTTTGGACGCTGATCTGTCGCAGTCAGAATCTCAACTCAATAGCGCGCAAATTACTTTTCGCGGACCCTCGGATCGGAGACAATCTACCGGCGAGGGATTGAAGCTGCACTTACACGACACCAAGGCCTGGGCAGACAGTCCAGGAATTACATTTACACAACAGGTCGAAGGGGACTGCGAAGTCACCATGGACTATCGCGACCTACGCTTGACCCCACATAAGTCTGGCTGGGGTGTTGGGCTGGTGCTGGAAGTCGAATTGGACGATCTTCAGAAGACACGCGTGGAGTGCAAACTTTCACTAGACAAGAATCAGCAGGCACAACATGCCACTCAGATCTTACGCAATGATGCCGGTGATAAATCTCACTCGCTTGAGCAACAGTACCTGCATCCGGGGAATCTCTCTGGGAGCTTTCGGCTGGTCCGCTGCGGCGGACAGATTGATTGCTATGCAGCCGCAGAGGGGTCCGAGGTGTATCAGCACTTGAATTCGGTGGCAGTGGGACCGGCGAAAATTCGGAGGGTGGCATGTACTGCTAAGAGTTCCGATGATACGGCCACCCTGGATGTGACCTTAACCCGGCTAACGATTCGCGGGAACTGAGCTTTTTTGACGTAGCCGAAGTCGCCCATTTGGATCCCAGGCTCTGCCTGCCGGAGCGTCGATGGCTCCAAGGACGCGGGAGGCTGAGCCTCCAAGACAGTGCGTTCCCAGGCAGGAGCCTGGGAACGAGCATAGGTGGTAAAAAACCAAAGTCTTGTGACTTCGGCTACGAAATTGTTCTAAAAAGTGTTACCATTTTAGTGATGACCTTCGTTTAATCTCAACTAAGGACCCGTTTCATGACTCAGCTTCGACAGCGGATTCAAGTGGTGCGAGCACGCCAGCAACGCCAGTGGATGTGGTCGTGTTTATCTTGGGGTTTGATTTCCGGCGGAGGTGCTGCCTGTTCGATGGGGCTGATAAGGCTACTGACGCAGGGTGCCTTCGGCTGGAGTTGGGTGGTTGGTCCTTTGGCCTGCGGAGCCTTGCTCGGATTATTGTACGCGTGGTTAACGCGGCGTTCTGAGAAGGAGGCGGCTTACGCTATTGATCGCGTCTGCAATCTGAAGGATCGTACGCAAACCGCATTGCAGTTCATGTTGACTGGCAACGCAGATGCACTGCGAAGATTGCAAGTTGAAGATGCTGAGGCGCATGCCGCAAAAATAATGCCAGAGAAAGTCGCACCCATTCACTCGCCTAGACTTTGGACTTTAGCCATCTCGTTGACTGTGGTTGCATTCGTCTTGGCTTTTTTCTCAGGACCGCAACCGACCCTACAGGCGATGGAACAAGCCAACGCGGTCGTCGAACGTCAAGCGGATCGCATTGAACACCATTTGGATGAACTAAAGCAACTGCAAGAGCAAGAAAGCAATCCTGAATTGGAGCAGCTAGTCAAAGAGCTTCAAGAGTTGATCGAGCAGATGAAACAACCTGGAGTCAATCCAAAGGAGGCTCTCGCCAAGATCTCCGAAATGGAAACCTCTTTGCAGCACATGCAGCAGCAATTAGACGATCCGCACACGAGTTCCGAACTGCAACAAATTGGTGAAGCGCTTTCTTTGTCTGATGCGATGGCTACGGCAGGAGCAGCTCTGTCGAAGGGAGAGCTTGACAAAGCGGCTGAACAACTGGAACAGCTTGACATGCCAGAGCTCGACCGCAAAACCGAAACGGCAGTCACAGAAAAGCTTGACAACGTGAACCAGGGGAATCAAGCGGGCGCTCCGAAATCGAAAACGCAACAGGCTGCCAGTCAAATTAGCCAAGGGTTGAGCCAAGGGAATCGCGGTAAATTTCAAGATGGTATGCAGGGACTGGCTGGCGAAGCTCGCAAGCAGGGCCAAAAAAAGAAGCTGTTCGACTTGCTCAAGAAACAGTGCCAGTGCTTGGGGGAATGCAAGAGCGAATGTGAAAGTGAATGTCGCAATCAGGCTGAAAGCAATAAGAAGGGTGGCAGCAAGGCTGGCACTGCAGCCAGTGGCAATCAGCCTGGGGATAAGACAGGCAAACTGAAGACCAATCCCCAAATGAACATCAAGGGGCAAGAATCATCATCCGGCGACTCTGAGATTGAAACTATGTCTGGGGACGAACAACAGCAGGCAGCGCTTCGTAACTATCGCGAGCGAGCCGACGAATACGAAGCCCTCACTGAATCCGCTCTCGAATCGGAATCGATTCCACTTGGCCACCGCCAGACAATCCGCAAGTATTTCCAGATGATTCGTCCAAGCGATGCGGAAACGGACGAGGTCGTTCGAGCAACCAATTCCGAATAGCGATCGAGCGCAGATCATGGATGAGGCCTAAGATTGAACTTCAGTACGGCGAGGTGTCAATCTTCCTTAGCTTTTTCGCCGCCCCAGGTCGGCTTGGGGAAATCCTTTTTCCATTCGCTGTAGAGTTTTTCCAAACGCGCGATGTCGTCAGGTCGCGAGGCTGCCAGGTTATTCGTTTCGCTTAAATCCTGTAACAAATCGAACAACATGATCTCGTTGGTTGGCTCGGAGTTCTTACCTTTTCCTTCGGCATTTCCGGAAACCGCTTTGATATCGCCATCGCGGACGGCCCACTTGCTGCCGTTTTTCCAGTATAGAGTTTGATGAGGTCGTGCTTTGGATTCGCCCAGCATGAACGGTAGCAGATTGACTCCATCCAGCGGTTTTCCAGGGGACATCTTGACACCGGCTGCTGCCATGGCTGTAGGGAAAATGTCAAGCGAAATCACAGGATCCGAGAGCACCTTGCCCTTCGGTAAAACAGCTGGCCACTGGATCGCGAAGGGAACTCGCGTCCCTCCTTCCCAAGTGCTCCCCTTAAAGCCGCGAAGGGGCGTATTGTCGTGCCCGGACACGCCGCCATTGTCGTTCACGAAAAAGATCAGCGTATTGTCGGTCAACGCTTGCTTTTCCAGTTCGTCCAAGACGATCCCGACCGACCGGTCTAACGCCAACGTCATGGCACGATGTTTTTCATTGCCACCGCCTCCTTTCACTGTCGCCAAGTCCGTGTCGGTGGCATCATTGGGGCCGTGAGTCGCATTGTAAGCCAGATAGATGAAAAACGGCTTGTCTTTTGACTTTGCGATGTACTCCGCAGCGCCTCGCCCCAGCTCGTCGGTCATGTAATCGAATTCTTCAGGGACCGGTTCGCGATCGCGCAGCAAGCGATTCAAGATGGTCGATTTTTCAAGCGGGAAATAGCTCCGCGCCCCTTGCAAGAAACCGTAATAGTCCGTGAACCCGCGTTGCAGCGGGTGAAATTTCGGCGCGTAACCGAGATGCCATTTGCCCAGGGCGATCGTCCGGTAGTCGGCAGACTTCAAGACGTCGGCGATCGTTGTTTCGTTGAGCGAAAGCCCGTTGTCTTCGCTGGTTACCGGCGGCACATTAAATTCATGGCCGAAGCGATTTTGATAGCGACCGGTCAATAGTCCCGCGCGTGTGGGGCTGCAAACCGTGCCGCTGACGTAACCGTTTGTAAAGCGCACGCCATTGGCCGCGATTGAATCAATGCGTGGCGTAGGGAACAGCGGATTGTCGCCATTCATCGAGAATTCGTTGTACCCCGAATCGTCGGAAACGATGACGATAATATTGGGTTTATCAGCAGCAGAAAGGCAGGAGGTGCCAATTAGTGTCCAGGCAGCGCAGTGGAGTACAATGGCTAACAGTTTTCGCGATCGTGACATGGAGGATATCCAATTAGGTTTGGCGGGGGCGAGAACGGGTAACTATAGTCGCATCCTGCTTTTACGTAATGAGTGATATCCAATCGATTAAGCAAGCCACTCATGCGTTTAACATTCCACTATTCGTGCTCGCACTCGCAGCTCCCATGGCCATTGTTCGATGGAGAACAAGGCATTTTGACTGATGCGGGAGTTAAACAGCTCTGGGAAAACAGCGATGTAAATAGCTTGAATCTTTCCGCTAATCCGATCACAACCGCCACTTTCGACGCCACGACGCGCGTTGGAGCATTGTATTTGATTGCCGATGACCTCGGCTGGCAGGATGTGAAGTGCAACTACATCGATGAGCCGTCACCGGCGGATACGCCAGTACGGCATTGCTGAGCTCCACTTGCCGGCCATCGTTCTTCACGGTTACGTCGCTCACAGCCGAACTCCTTTCTCGGCTTGTTGCATCCCCACATCGACAAGCGTCATGATCGCTTCACGCACATGCGGCTGAAGCTTCGGCCATGCCTTTGCGATTAACTCCAACGAGCCGCTCGACGACATGTCGCGGCAGAAATTTGGAGCGCCACTTGGTCGACTCGCGAATATGTGGCGACGGTTGGTGCCAGCGGTCGGCAATTTAGCCGATAGGGGAGAAAGCTTCCTGGTCAGAATCGGCAGGAACGTGACAGGAAGGGCAATCCGTCCGCTGCCAGCGAGTTTAAAGAAATCGCAAGTCGTTGACCAGCAACGACTTGCGAAGTGGAGGCGGCGGGAATCGAACCCGAATGGCACAATTCCTAACCCCCTTACGCTGCAACAACTTACGGAAATGGCTCCGTCGTTGTCAGGATATTGTCAGGAAATCGACGGCTCAACATGGCTCCGTCGGTCTCAAATCGACCCACAATTGCTGCTTCTAATTTCGCGTTGGGCTTCGCTTACCGACAGCCTCCGCCAAGAGGTTCTCAGCCTAGTGGCACCCGAGAATCTTGAATCATAGTTCAGACCGAAACCAACGACGAACGTGTGGCAACCCCTACGCAAACCACGGGTCTCGCACCCATACAAGAAACGCCTCACGATGCATATCGTCCCAAGAGACTACTGCGTCAAAGACGTTGAACTTGCCACACTGCCAGTCCTCGTATTGATTCCAAACGGTCAGCACAAAACGGGCAGCATGCTTTTCACCAGCACTCGCCTTGACGGCCCAGGCGTCCAAATCGTTGGGGTCCCAAAGTCCCTGGCGAATGGGAGTAGTGCGAGCAAGACAGGGAAATAACTGGCAAAGCTTTAAGGTTCGTAATTCGGTCTCAGTGATTGCTTCTGCCATGCTCAAATTGCTACCACACTTTTTACAGAAATGGAATTCTGTTTCGGAAGTTTCCTTTATGAGTCATGAGCGAGACTCATACTTCCCCTCTCTCGACTCTTCCGATCGTAGCACGGCCATCAAGGTCCGTTCGGCTGCGTAAACTTCGCCTCTCTGCTGCTTTGGCCTTTTCAAGGACCAAAGACTCCACCTTGACTGGCCATGCTCGTAGGTCTGTGAGTCGCATTCAGCGGCTCGCTTTAGAACTAAATTACAAAGGAAAACATCATGAGCATTACAGTAACGGAAAAAGAACACTGGAGAAAACGACTTGCTGCCAGAATTGAACGCAGGATCGATGCATTGGTGGCTGCCACGCAACCAGGATTCTTGTTGCAGGTTGAAGACTCAACGAAGACCAAAGCCCAATCAGCGCTTGGCATCGAGCAAGAGCTAATAGCGGCCAAGGAACTGGAATCCAAGGCGGAAACTGCATCAAAAAAGGCCAAGGAGTTGAAAGCCAAGGCATTCGCCAAAGCCAAACGTCGTGCCACGTCGACCGTAGGCTACCAGTACCACACCGACCATGCACTGACGGCACTTGTCGAATCTGAAGCCAAACACTACCGCACAGCCATCATGGAAGAAACAGAGCTGGGTCGCCAGATCCTGCGACTTGAGCAGGAAAAGGAGGAGCTGCTGGACACCATTTGGCTGGCAACATCGCCCAAGCAAATAAAGGAGCTTTGGACGGCACTAGGCGAGCTCTTGGAGGCCACACCGACTAACCTGCAAGCCAACGCACTGAAGAGCGAGCCAGCAGGCTAATCACCCCAGCGATTTTTACCATATAAACCCTAGACGCGGCCCTGACAGGTCGCGTCTTTTTTTGATCGAGGATTGTCCAAATTGGCAGGTTTCGAACTGAAATGGCTCTTGGGTACGTGGAATGAGGGCTTCCGGTGAACTATCATCGAGGCTTTTGCTAACCACCGTAAATGGTGGTTTCGGACGATCTAGGCCTTCCATTGCCTCACGTTTCGGACTCTCCGCAGTTTTGGCGATCACCGCCGCTTGCTGCGGGGTACGGGAACGGCTTGGCATGGAGTGAGTAGAGTTGCCGGTCCGCACAGTTGGTGTTTCCGCCTACATCACGCATTGAGTCCCATCATGAAGCCTTCCAAACGCCTCCGCAAAATCGCAAAGCAGCGTCGACGACTGCCACTCATCGAGCAGCTTGAGTCGCGGCAGATGCTAACTGCCGACTGGCAAAATCCGTTGCGGCCGCTGGACGTTAACAACGATGCGTTGTTGAGCCCCTTGGATGCGTTACTTGTAATCAATCGGCTCAACGACTCAAGCGCTTCGCGCGTGCATGGCGTGCGGACGAACCATTTAGCTCCCTACGATGACACGAACGGCGATGGGCTTTCGTCCCCCATTGACGCCTTGCTAGTTATTAATGCATTGAATCAACAGGGCGGCGCACCTTTATATCCGCAATCTCGCATCGAAGGGGAATCAGCGGGAGTGCCAGCGGGTTTCATCAGTATTCCTTTTATGCAGTTGCCAGGGGCAACCTCTGAAATCATCGAACTGCAAACTAGCATGACCGTCGGCGGTGAGGAATTCCATGAGCTCGGATTCTTTGTCGTCGATACAGCCGCTGGGCACATCGATGGAGTGGCACCTGACGCACCGAACTATCCTGAAGTTGCATTTGAACGAGCGCAGCGTAAGAGCTTGTACTCCAGCTTTGATACCGCGCGCCTCACGAACAACGCCGTATTCCAGGGCGGGCAGTATCTACGCATTTATGTCTTGCAACAGTCAAGTCCCGTTGGCGAGGCGGAAGCCCATCTGAAGTTCTGGCAAACCAACAGCGCACAAAACATGCGCATCGGTTGGGAAGAGCAAGTTTCCATTTGGCCCAATCCCTTTAACGTTGGCAATCGCGGCTACGACGACGTGTACATCGACGTAACGATTGGCACGCCCCTTCCCGGCAATCCACCACCTGTGATTGGCTCCATCGCTGACCGCACCATCGACGAGGAAACGACAGTTTCGGTGGCTGTGAACGTAATGGATGCGAACCACGACCGCTCGCAAATCAACTTGCAAATGCTCAGCGGTCCAACCGGAGCCAACTTCAACTCGGCTACTGGCCAATTCTCTTGGACACCCAGTGAAGCCGATGGACCCGGTCAATTTGCAGTTGTCCTACAAGCCACCGATCCCGACGGTGCGACCGACACCGAGCGATTTGTGATCAACGTACTTGAAGTCAATTTGCCACCGCTCTTGCAAACGCAGCAGGACTTGCAGATTGAGCCTGGAGATATGATTACGTTCTTTGCCCGGGCAACCGATCCCGATTTGCCCGCAAATACGCTGACCTATTCACTTGCAAACAACGTACCCGCTGGAGCTTCGATTGATCCCGTGACTGGGCTTTTCAGTTGGACCGCGCCTACGGAAGCATTGAACGACGACTATCAATTCGCTCTGAGAGTCACCGACAATGGCAGCCCAGCTCTCTCGGATACCGAGACGTTTCGAATTACTGTTGGTGGCTGCCCATTTCAGAACCTAGACAAGTGGCGAGTCAACGAAAGTGGCGGCAGCGACACCGGCCACGGAAATGTGGTGGCGCAGGACTGCTCAGCAGTGTTATCGGAAGGCGATTCTTTTTCTGTCACACTGGAAACCAGCGTAGTCATCCCTGAAAATGCAACCGAATTCAGCTTCACATACGCTGGCCTTAACATCGATACGTCCGATAATAGCTTTATCAACGACGCTTTCGAAGTTGCCTTAGTCGATCAGTTTGGGAACTCGCTGGTAGAAGCTTACACCATTGGTCGCGATGCGTTCTTTAACGTCAGTGAAGACGTTGGTACTGCGACCGGATCAGGCGTGAAGTTAGAAAACTCCGTCGTTACTTTTGACATCAGTGGACTTCTGCCTGGTCAACCCGCAAACTTGATTTTTCGACTTACGAACAACGATACAGATAGATTAACAACGGTTCGACTAACCAATTTCAATTTTGCCGGTGTGTCGCCATCGAACGCGTCACCAGTATATTTTGCCCAACAGGTAGCGCTTTCAAGTAGTGACGGCGTGCTGATGATTGGTTCGGATCGCTCAGTGGAGAGTCGTGGGCCAATCACCGTAACGGAGGGTGTTGTCTTCACGCCGCCAATCGTCGGTACCCAAGGCCCCTTTGAGCCAGAGGTTGAATGGATCAAGAGCGAATTCAATACTAATCCGACCTCTAATAACGTCATGATGACACCTCTCGTGATTGACCTTGACAGAGACGGCGTTCCAGAAGTCGTATTCAATACTTACGAGCGTCATGTAAGAGGGTCCTATGGTGTCAATAATACATTAAGAGCCATCCGGGGTTCTGACGGAACAGAATACTGGAGTGTCGACGAGGATCAATATGAAGTCGCAGGGTTTGCCGGTCTCGCTGCAGCCGACATTGATCTCGATGGCTACCCAGAAATCATCGCAATTTCAGAAGCGAGAAACGCCTTGATCGCCTTTGAGCACGATGGGACATTCAAATGGAAAAGCCAATCCATTGTCAACGCAGACTGGGGAGGCCCCGCAGTTGCAGATCTTGATCAAGATGGAATTCCAGAGATCATTATTGGCAATACGGTTCTTAACAATGATGGAACCATTCGTTGGCGAGGGTCGTTGGTCGGTGGAACTGGAACAGGAAACAACGGTGCTGGTCCACTATCGATTGTTGCGGACATTGATTTCGACGGCAGACCCGATGTGATTGCAGGACGCTCAGCTTACCGCTTTGACGGGCATTTGCTCTGGAACGCTTCAATACCCGATGGACTTCCCGCAGTCGGTCAGTTTGACGCAGACCCCCAGGCTGAGATCGTTGTGGTAGCGGCCTCCAATGTCTATCTATTGGACCACTTGGGGCAGGTTGTTTGGGGGCCAACTGCCATTCCGGGAGGGGGCAATGGAGGAGCACCAACCATTGCGGATATGGATGGAGACGGACTACCAGAAATTGGAGTCGCCGGAGCACGAAATTATGTTGTGTTCGAGCATGATGGCAGCATCAAGTGGATGCAGGCAACAAGGGATTTATCGTCGAATCTTACCGGTTCCTCCGTCTTTGACTTTGATGGCGATGGTCGTGCAGAGGTCGTATACGGTGATGAACAGTTTTTGCGGATCTACGATGGTCGCGACGGAACTGTACTTTACCAGTTGGCTAAGACCTCGGCGACGACGTTAGAATTGCCAGTCGTGGCCGACGTTGACGCAGATGGGCATGCTGAGATCATAGCGGCGGCAAATGGATCCAATAAGGGAATTTTTGTTATTGGCGGAGGAGAACAATCGTGGGTTTCAACTCGACAAATCTGGAACCAACATTCCTACCACATAACCAACATTAACGATGACAGTACAGTTCCGCAGTTCGAGCCGAACAGTTGGGAAATCTACAACAACTATCGTCGCAACGAGCAGCCGACGGGCACACAACTTGGTCGACCATTGATAACAGTTAACTCGCCCGCTTCGCAGTTTGAGGCTGGTACACAAGTTGTCCTGAGCGGAATCGCGACAGCACAGGGTCGGCGGTCAAGTGGACAAGTCAACGGAATTGCGACGGTCTTCGTCAACGATCGAGCCGTTGACGTTTTGGATGTCGCTGGAAACTTCTTCGTCGCAGTAGATATTCAGCCAGGCATTACCGAGTTTCGTTTCACTGCGACCGATGATGTCGGCCAGACGATTGAAGCAGTCCTGAATCTGACCGGCACCGTTCGACCACAGGGAAGCATCGACTTTTCGCAATTCACCGACACAACCGGTTCCTTCTCTGGCGTTTACGGACGCACTTCGTTCAAAGAAAACGAACGATTGCTATTTGTCGACTTAGCAACGCGCAATGATGGCGTATTCGAAAGCGATGTCCCGCTGCTGGTCGGAGTAAGAAATATCGGTGATCCTATGGTAAGTGTTTTTGATCCAGATGGATTCATGCCGGATGGAACACCTTACTTTAACTTCACCAGCGCGGTAGCTGATGGACGATTGAGCCCTGGCGAGGTTTCAGGATCGCGCACAGTTGCGTTTTACAACCCACTCAAGCAGCAATTTGACTACGACTTGGTCTTTTTTGGCAAACTGAACGAAGCGCCATTTGTCACGACGACGCCGAAGATTGAGGCTGCTTATGACCGAAGCTATGAATATGATGTCGACGCGACCGACGCCGACAATGATACGCTTACCTATTCGCTACCCGTTGCACCAGCTGGAATGTCAATTAACGACGTGACCGGCTTGATTTCTTGGCAACCCGAATCGGGTGCTCTAGGTTTTCACAACGTCCGCATTGAAGTTACCGACGGTCGCGGCGGAATCGCTAAGCAAAGCTTCACGATTACGATCAATGAAACGCCACCCAATCGGCCGCCAGTAATTGTCAGTATTCCCAGTACAGTTGCTCGCGCCAGCAGTTCAGGTGAAGGTGGGAAAATTGTGGTGGCGAACGATGAATGGACACTTGCGGAAACTGGCTTCAGCCGATCACCTCAGGGCACAAGTCAATTCGTCCAAAATCTTACCGAATTTTTTGCGAACGGTAAGGAAGGTAATTTTTTGGCATATTCCAACAACCATGGACTTGTTGGAGCTTCGCTTGCGGCACAGATGGACAAACTGGGGCATACGTGGACCGTTTCGACCAACATTGCCTTCGATCTGGACAACTTACTCAACTACGACGCAGTTTTCCTAAGTGGCTTCAAAGCAGACAACAAAGTACTAATTGAGTATGTCAATCGCGGTGGTTCTGTCTACCTGTGCGCTGGGACTGGGCCAACCGGAAGTATTGGCCCAGCTGATCGTGAAGCGGATACGTGGAATACGTTTCTCAATGCGTTTGGCTTGGCCTACGAGCGGAGATACAACGGAATCAGTGGCGTTATTCCAATCCCCGAGTCTCCGGCTCCGATATTCGAAGGAGTTGAACTGTACCAGAACAATGGTAATTCGATAATTGACCTCGATCCGTTTGACTCTCTGGGAGCAATCACTGCGAGATCCGGTACAAACGGACTTTATGCCATTTATGAATCGAACCAAGTCTCGACTAATTTGTCTTATAGATACGATGCTAAAGCGATTGATCCAGATGAAAACAAGCTAGGATATTCGCTGCGCATTCACCCCGAAGGTATGTGGATTGACCCCGACCTAGGAATAGTGCGTTGGTCGCCAACTGCCGACCAGATTGGCAATCATAACGTAACTGTCGAAGTTTCCGATGGCAGCGGAGGAATCGCGATTCAAGTGTTTTTCGTCTGCGTGCATCCAGAAACGCTCGCGACCGATGTCTCATTTCCAAACAGCTTGCCGGTGTTTACATCCACGAACGCCAAATTGGCAACTGCTGGTAAGTCATTCAACTATAGCCTGTACGCTCAGGACGCCGACGGCGATGACGTCACGTTTTCGCTCGAAAACGCAATTGCGGGGATGTCGATTTCCAGCCAGGAAATCCGAAATTCGCTGAATGAAGTTTTCACGGTTAAGCACTCGTTCGTTTGGGATGTCCCAGTAGCTGAGGCGGGCAAAGATGTAGCAGTCACCATTGTTGCAGACGACGGACAAGGTGGCCAATCTCGCCAAAACTGGACGCTGCACATTCAATCGGCGGGTTCTGCCAATATGGCTCCGGTCATCACGTCTTCGCCGCAGGCAACGGGGCGACTTGGGCTTGAGTACACCTACATGGTGGATGCGTCTGATGCAGATGGTGATTCGCTCACGTACTCGCTGCCCACCGCTCCGAGCGGAATGAGCGTCTCCACGACAGGGCTGGTCACGTGGCAAGTCCCTGGCGATGCTCCGAGTTCCGTACCGTTAGAAATACTGGTTCAAGATGGTCGTGGCAGAGAGGCGACTCAGAAGTTCGACCTGAAGTTGACATCGATCAATCAAAACCGCTCACCGGCAATCACCTCAATACCTATTGCGGTCGCCGTTGTTGATCTGGAATACGCCTACAATCCAGTCGCAGTTGATGCCGATGGCGACGCGCTCATCTGGAGTCTTGCCGCTGGACCACGCGGCATGTCGATTGACGCTTTGAGCGGAAAGATCCGTTGGAAGCCGGACGACCAACAACTTGATACGCATATCGTTACTATCACCGCCACCGATCCGTTTCTAGGGCAGTCACTCAACGATTTGAATTACACGTTGGCTGCAATAACCTTGCTCCTGCAATCATGTCGATTCCGCCGACGATTGGCCTGACTGAGCGAATGTATCTGTATGCCGTCCGAGCCGTCGATTTCGAAAAGGATCCGTTGAGCTGGAGTCTATCGCAAGCACCGGCAGGCATGACCATTGACTCCCGCACGGGTGTCATTCGTTGGACCCCGACGACAGGACAGATCGGAACACATGACGTGGTCGTTGGAGCGAGTGATACCTTCCATACTGGGAAGCAGACCTACAAGATTGTCGTCAACAGCTCCGATGCCCTGGTCGACCCGAACGATCCGACCAAAGGCACCAAGGGCAATCGCGCGCCGATCTTTACGTCGACACCTGTCTTCAGCACCGAAACGGATGCGCTCTATCAATACCAAGTCGCTGCCATTGACCCCGATGGTGACGCAGTCACATTGTCGCTCGGAGCGAACGCTCCGCCGGGAATGCAGATCAATGAACAAGGGCTAATCACCTGGACACCCGCCACGACCGACGCGGGCGACTACGTTTTGAACGTCCAGGCAACCGACGAGCATGGAGCAACCAGCACGCAAGGTTACTTGCTAAGTGTGACGATCAACAGTCCACCCACGATAAACTCGGAACCAGTTGCATTTGCTACCAGCGGTGCGCTCTATCGTTACACTGTTCGCGCCACGGACCCTGATGGTGATCCACTCACGTTCCGACTGGATACGGCACCCGTGGGAATGACCATCGACCGCTTGGGACGCATCCTGTGGCAGTCGGCGACAACAGATACAGCACCCCAAGCTGTCAAAGTGACTGTTGCCGACAATCGAGGCCAGTCGGTTTCGCAGTCGTGGCAAATCGAAATGCGAGCCGATACGCAAGCTCCCAACGTGAGCTTAACGGTCATTTCAGGCGACCAAAACTTTGTTGGCGATGCAAAAATTGATATTGGTTCGTCCTATACCGTCCGAGTCAATGCAACCGACAATGTGGGGCTAGCCAATGTTTCGCTGACGGTGGACGGGAAGATCGTCTCGCTCGATGCCACTGGGGCGGTGAGGCTGCAAGCGACTGCGATAGGCAATATTGCATTGGTAGCGAAGGCAACCGACGCGAGGGGACTAGAAGGGACTGCGCTCGCAACTATCACGGTCGTCAATCGCGTCGATTCGAATTCACCCCCGACCACCGATCCGAACCTGCCAACGAACCCTGGCCCTGATCCGACCGACAATCAAGCACCCGTGGTTACGATTACCACTCCCACGCTTGGAGCTAGCGTTACCAATATCGTTTCCATCGTCGGTACCGTGGATGATCCAGAGGATAATCTCTGGTACTACCGCGTCTATTATTCGCGTGCCGACCGAGTTTCATTGACCAGCATCAACTTGAGCGACCCGGACTGGGTGCAAATCAAGCAATCCACGACGGAAGTCATCAATGGCGAGATTGCCAAGTTCGATCCGTCCGGCCTGGGCAATGATGCCTACGTGATTGCCGTGGCTGCCTACGACACCAATGGCCGTGGATACGTCCAGCCGACGCTCGTGAACGTAGAAGGAAACGTGCAACTGGGGAATTTCCAGTTGTCCTTCACTGATCTCAGCCTTCCATTAGCTGGGATTCCCATTCAAGTCACCCGCGTCTACGACACGCTAAACGCTTCCGACGAAGGCGATTTTGGATTCGGCTGGACGCTAGGCGTACAGGATGCACGCATTCTGGAAGTCGGAGCTCTGGGCGAAGGCGGTTTGTTTGGTGGCAATGACAAATTCATCCCTGGCAAAACAAAAGTCTATTTGACCAATCCATCTGGCCAGCGAGTTGGATTTACTTACCAAGAACGCCTCAGTTCAGGCAGCTTCTTTGGTAGCATCTACACACCTTATTTCAAAGCGGACCCAGGCGTCTACGACACGCTGACGATTGATGAAACGCAAGTCGCCCGTGGCGGCATCTTAGGTGCGTTCGGTTCGGGCATTAATCCCAATGTCTACACGCTCACCACGAAAGATGGGTTGAAATATCGTTACGGCGAAACCGACGGCCTGCGAACGATTACGGATCTAAACGGCAATGTCGTCACCTTTACAGACGATGGCATTTCGCACTCAACAGGAACCTCCATTCAGTTCATTCGCGACCATCGCGGACGAATCAAGCAGATTCTTGATCCAGCCGGCAATTCGCTTGTCTATCAGTATGACGTCGGCGGCGACTTGGTTAGCTTCACCAATCAAGCAGCACTGAAAACTCGTTACGAGTACCTGCCATCGCCTGCTCATTACTTGGACCAAGCTTTTGACTCGCTTGATAAACGTGTCCTCAAAGCTGTCTACGAACAGAATCCTGAAACGCGGCAGCTTGAATTCAAAGGCGTCATCGATGCGGCTGGCAATCGAGTCGACGATCGCGACTTTGATACCGCCAACAACACCGGAATCGTCCGCGACGGTAACGGCAACGCGACGACGCTCATCTACAATGACCGTGGCAACGTTTTGGAAGAAATTGACCCGCTCGGCAATAAGACGATTCGAGTTTACGGTGATGCGAACAATCCTGATCTTGAAACGCGGATCATTGACCGCCGTGAATTTATCACCGATCGCGAGTACGACAATCGCGGCAACGTGATGAAGATCATCGAGAGGGGCAGCCAGTCAGAACCAATCGATCCGCCCATTGTCACGCAATTTACCTACGACACTGGCAATCGCGTACGTTCGATTACCAATGCGCTCAATGCTACCACCAGCTTCAAATACGACAGCAAAGGCAATTTGACGCTGATCACCAATGCGCTGGGCGATACCTCCAGCTTCTCCTACGACGACCAGGGACGCAGGAAGACATTCACGGACTTTAACAAGAACACGACGACTTTCGACTACACCGACGCCTGTCCTTGCGGCTCGCCGTCCAAGGCTATTTTTGCCGACGACACCTATCAAACCTACGAGTACAACCAATTCGGCCAAGTTACCAAAGAAGCTTATTACGAAGCCAACGGAACGCTCGTTGAAATCCGCGAGACCGACTACGACAACTCGGGGCGAGTGAAGGAGGAGCGCAATGGTGTTGCTGGTGACCCCAAGCATCCACAAACGATCGTCCGCCGATTCTACGACGGACAACTGCTCGATTGGGAGATTATCGTCAGCCCCGAATCGCTCGATGCCCAGGGTAAATTACTGGAATCGCCTACTACCCCGATTGCGAATCGTAAGAGCCGCATCACGGACTTCGAGTACGACCCAAACGACCGTTTGGTCAAGCAGATCGATGCCGAGGAGGGCATTGTCGAGTTCCGTTATGACAAGAACGGCAACCGTGTCTTGCTTCAAGATCCGGTTGGTAACATTACGACTTGGGGTTACGACACACTCAATCGCGTCTCCGAGGAGCGTGATCCTTTCTACAACGAGAATCTCACCATCGATCAAGCGCTGGCCGAACTGGACGTTGAAAGCGGAGCATCATGCTCCACTAACACGGCCACTGAACATGTGCGACTGACTTGCTACGACGCCGAAGGCAATCAAAGCCATACCATCGACCGCAACGCTCGTCGCCGCGAGTTCGAGTACGACTACGCCGGTCGTTTACTCGAAGAACGCTGGTATGCCGCCTCGACGGACGAATTGGTGCAGACCAGCAACTTTACCTACGACTTGCTCGGCAACATGTTGACCGCCAGCGATCCCAAAAGCAATTATTTGCATACCTACGATACGCTCAACCGACTCAAGAGCGTCGACAACAATCCCGATGGTACTCGCGATGTGCCACGCGTCATCTTGACTTACGGCTACGACGCGCAAGGCAACGTGACACTCACGCAAGACGATGCTGGTGTTACCGTCGAATCCGAATACGACAAACGCAACCGCTTAGCAGTACGCAAGTGGTACGACGCCGATATTCCCGCTGGTGAAACCGCCGACGTCGACAACGCCCGCGTCGACTTCTTCTACAATGCCGCCGGAAGTGAATCCGAAGTCCGCCGCTACTCGGACCTTGATGGACTGGCCGAAAACCTAGTCGGGCGCACCGTCCGGACCTACGACACAGCGGGCCGCAGTGACCTGCTCACCCACGTCAACGCCGTCGACGAACTGCTGGCTGGCTACGATTACGACTACGATTTCAGTGGCTTGCTGGCCCACGAAGCACGCACCCATCAGGACGCCCAGTACGAACAAACGATCGACTACACGTACGACCTTACCGGTCAGCTCACCTTCGCCGACTTCGACACGCAAGATGACGAGACCTACGTCTACGACCTCAATGGTAATCGCATTACGTCAAAGGTTGGTGACGACGCTCGCGCCTACACCACCGACATCGCCAATCAACTCGCCAGCGACGGTATCTACCGCTACGAATACGACGGCGAGGGTAACCGGACCAAGCGAGTCCACATCGAAAACGGCGAGACTCGAACCTTCATCTACGACCACCACAATCGTTTGGTGCGAGTTGACGATTGGAGCAGCGATCCGGGTGATCCGCAGAGTCCATCAGCGGGAGCAATCCTAACGCAAAGCGTTGAATACACCTACGACGCCTTCGGTCGCCGCATAGCTCGTGAGGTCGATCCTGATGGAACGTCGGCGCAGTCTGGCGAAAAAGAGTTCTACGCGTTCGATGGTCACAACGTTTGGGCGGACTACGATGAATCAGGGATCGCCGCTACCAGGTATCTGCTAGGACGCGGAGTGGATAAGACGGTCGCCATATATTCAGTTATCGACGGCATCAATTGGGCCAGCTCTGATCGTCAAGCATCGGTAAGAACGATCTTAGACGCGAATGGAACAGTTGCAGGGCTAAGTGAATTTCGCGCTTTCGGCTCCTTGGCATCACAACAAGGCATCGCCTCGAGATATCAATTCGCCGGCAGGGAATTTGAGGCGTTGACCGGCTTGTACTTTAACCGAGCGAGGACGTTTAGCCCGACGAATGGTAGATTCACGAGCCAGGACCCAATTGGGTTCTCTGCAACTGACGGAAATCTCTATCGTTACGCGTTTAATTCGCCCGGAAACGCAACGGACCCGTCGGGAACGATTAGCCTGGTGCAAAAAGCTATTCTTGTTGGAGGTGTAAGTGGTGCGTTCTTGGCACCGACATACTACTCCGTGTGTAAAGTTGCACTCGGACAGGGCGGAGACATAACCGTTTCAACGCTATTGAAGAAGTCGACTACCGGAGCGGCTTTCGGTGCTGCGATTGGGGGAACGCTTGCCTACGTGAGCATCGAGATTCTTGCTGCGTTGGTCTGGGAGACGAATTACACATTCTTTTTCAACTTTGTCTTAAACACGCTTGCTAAGACGCAGACGCTTTACAAAGTTCCGGCGGTTGGCATCACGCTCGTGGGAGTTAGGATTGCAGCCGGAGAATGCTCTTTCGTTGAGTTCGTGCCCGGATTCTAGTGCCGCTGGAACGAATCAGAATCGCTTGACAGGCGTTCTTTCCCCAGCTTGAAAAGCCCGTTTCATTCCGCGAAAACCTCTCCCGCATGAAGAGTGGAAGGTGCCACGCACCTTGCGTTGGCAAGGCGTCGCGGCATGGCTCGCTTTCAGTCTCTTGAATCCCAACTTTCCCACTCAGGTTGGGTCGAATCGATTGCTCGGCGGCTGAATCTGGAATCAACCATGCGGCCAAGGGGACGACCGAGTGTCGGATTTTCGTCCGTGGAGGCGGGCAAGACGTCTGATTCATTTCAACCTGCCTGACCATCATGTAATATGATCGTTTAGCCAAGGCACTCCGACGAACAGGCCTTCGACGTTCCGAACGCATATTTGAAAAAGTCATGGACCGAAAAGCCGCTGAATCATTATTGAGGGACCACGTTGAGTGTTTCCGCCTGCGTGGCGACGAAGGGTGGTACAGCTATCTTTTTGGAAGTGACGTAGTTGGGCTGCCCTCTGGTCCCATTGTGATCAATGATCTAGCGGGGCAATACACTGACAGTCAGGCAGCCTACATCGTAGATGGCCTTCATTCCCGAGGTATGCTTCGACATGTCGAAACGCTTGCTATCCAGGGTGGTTC
>JBGSJT010000613.1:0-1939 GCA_041741715.1 Pirellulaceae bacterium
GCTTGCTTTTGACCTCAATGCGATAAATCCCGGGGGCCCGGGGGCTGGCCCCCTCAAAAAAATAGTCTTCAGTCCATTTCTTTAACCCACCTCTAAACAAATCGCACCTCCCCGTTCCACACTTCCCGTCTGACCAAAACACTGGATTACATAGCCAAAAATTCTCCCGTTAAGATCACGACAAACGACGGACAGGAATTCGTGATCGCCAACCGCGATTCGATTGTGGCGGATGCTGGCTGCGCCCACATTCTACCCAAAGGTGAACCGAAGATCGTGCTCGTAAGCATGATCGCCATCACTTCCGTGCGATCCATGGTAAACGGAAGCGAACTGGCCCAACGTTAAAACTTAGCGTTCATGCCTGAGAGGCGAAGGGGATGGATAACTCTCACAACGAGATGTCCTGGGAAGAGTATCTGGCCTACCCGTGAAAACTGGGCTGGAATTGTCAGTTGAGCTGGAAATTCGCTTGACACCTGCCGCAAGTGGCAACACAATGCCACATGGCAGTCAGTTGCCACTCTATTTCATCTTTGCTCCGATTCCTTTAGCGGCCGCAAAAATATGAACCGACGACTCGAGTCCATTCCCTTAGGTGCTCGCGAACGGCAAATAATGGACATCTTGTTTTCAATGAGTGAAGGCTCGGTTAGCGAAGTGCGCGAGCGGTTGCCGGATCCGCCAAGCTACTCTGCGGTCAGAACCATGATTCGATTACTTGAATCCAAGGGACTGCTCAAACACCGCCAACAGGGGACAAAGTACATCTACCGGCCGACCGTCTCGAAGCAAATAGCCAGCAGCCGGGCACTCAACCACTTGGTCAAAACAATTTTTGGCAACTCACCTAGTGACGCAGTCGCCGCATTGCTCGAGTCGGAACAGCTCACCCATGACGACTTGACTCGAATCGAATCGCTGATCCAACAAGCTCGAAAGGAGGGCCGTTAACGTGATTTCATCCAGCCAACTTCCCGCTCTATTAATCATTGTTGATCTGCTCGTGAAGGCAACGTTGCTACTCTGCCTTATCAGCCTCGCTGAACGATTGCTCGTTCGCCAGTCGGCTGCTTTACGACATTGCCTGTGGCTTGCATGCTTTGCAGGATTAGCCACCCTTCCATGTGTTATGCTCATCTTGCCCACCTTTCCATTGCCCGTGCTTTCGCAAACTTGGCTGCCGGAAGTTGAAAAAGCGGATGAAATTGCCATGCCAACTCGCGTCGAGAACTCGCTCACGGGCGAGCGTGATCCGATTCGCACAATGGAATCCGACAGTCAATTGAACGTAGAGCACACGGCCGATCGTTTAGTACCAAGCACAGGTTTAGATTCAGGAGCAGCCGACACTCGCAACTTGTTACCTACGGACACTGCAGAGGAACTGAGGGCACAGACTCCCAGCAGTTCGGCGCAAAGGGGATGGCGCGGTGGAGAAACTTGGTTATCAAGTACTAGCCACATTGGCGCAGCACTTGCCATGACCATCTGGTTGATCGGTATTCCGTTAACTCTGCTTCCATTGATCGTGGCTGTTTTGCGAAACAGTAGAATTCGCCGCCAGTCGCGGTTGATACTTGATGATTCGCTGGGTGGCGAAGTCGCGGAGTTGATTCAGCGACTAAAATTGAGCCGACACGTTGCGTTACGGGAGTCTAACCACCGTTATATCCCGATGACTTGGGGCATACTTTATCCGACCATCTTGCTTCCAAGTCCCGATTGGACGGGTTGGACGCAAGAACGCCTGAGAATTGTCTTGTTGCACGAATTAGCGCACATCAAACGAATGGACGTTCTCTGGCAACTGTTCAGCCGAATCGTGTGCAGTCTCTACTGGTTTCATCCATTGGTGTGGCGTGCGCATCGAAGAATGCGCAGCGCCTGCGAACTTGCCTGCGACGACAGTGTCCTATCGAACGGAGTCATCCCAAGC
>JBGSJT010000614.1:0-10573 GCA_041741715.1 Pirellulaceae bacterium
AGCGGCCACATACCCCAAGCTTGTGAAGCCGGTAGAAGTGCAAATCTGGCGTAGACACAAGTGTCGTCTTTGACGCACCGTCGATCCGGTTATCCCTCCGCTGATTGCGTCCCCGCAGAGCCAGAATCTGTTTCACCGGACAGCGCCAAGATAGTTGCCCAAAAACTTTTGAACACCAGAGTCATGCCTCGAAATCCACAGCCCCGTCCGAACATAGGCTAGTCACTGCGGCACCTAACCCCTACTTTTCCAAAATATGTTGTATCAAATAGGTTGACACAATCCGCTTCGAATGCCCGCCACTGCCGACATGATGGCGACTATAAAAACAGCGCCACCTTCCATCGCTCCCAATTGCGTTTTCGACGAACCGAGGACACCAATCATAAACAGCGGCAACAGCGGGTAAACCATCTCACTTGAGACATCCGCAAAGAAGGAGACCCAACTTAGAATCCAAACAGGACGCGGCAACTGACGTACGCTGGCTGAGTCTGCATCTTTTTGGTTTTTTGGCATAAGGGCCCCGACCACGGTTTTTGGACGCAATTCAATGAGGCATACATGATCGAATCAGTATCGAAACTCTGCCATCATGCCAGATCCCTCGCCCGTTGAGTACGGATAGAATCGCCAGCGGGAATTGGGGTCATCGGTCGCATCGATCGCGCTCGCGGCGAGATAAGCCATCCACCATCCTAATGCAACTTGTGACGGATAGTGTGCGTTGTCATTGACTCTGGAAAGCGGCGCTAAGGTTGATCCCGCATAAAACAAGAGTTTGTATCCTCGATGCTCTGTCATTTTAGCGGCGGTGATGAAAGGCAACGAACCCATAAATGCGTGTCCGCTGATTCCATTGTTGTCTCGCATCGGATGCCATTCCGAACTTTCATCTGTTTCGGTCGGCCTTGAACCTCCAGTTAACTGTTGCATGACGATCAATGGCGGCGCGCCTACAACAAATCCTCGCATAGATCGCTCACCCCAGCGGCCGCTCGTTTCCACAAAGGCATTATCTGGAAACAGTTCACCTGCAGCCCATGCTGTCGCAAAAACGGGCAGCGTGTACATTCCATTGCCGAGCTCCTTACTTGCGTGCAGGGATTCAAACCAATCGTCTGAAGTTGCCCCGCGCACACTGCTTTGGAAGTGACGATGGATATCGTCGTCAATCGAGGAATTGGCCATCGCTCCGCCAATGATCAACCCACCACCGAGCAATGTTAGAGATTCGGGAGAATAGAAATTCTTCTGATCTTCCCACATCCGGCCAATCAGCGATGCTGGACGTTCTGGCTCCAACAGCTTGCTGATCGCGCCCGTATCACTTTGAGCGTCGGTGAGCGGCTCAAATGACCAAAGCATGCCGCCAGCGAGATCCGAATCGGCCGAGCTGGCGACCGTCGAGTTCGGTGAGAAAGCAAAGTAAGAGCCTTCCGCTTGGTTCTGTTCTTCGGCTTTGACTGGCTTGGTATCGCTGAGGCCAAAGTCGCTCAAACCAGGGACGTAATCGTTGGCCGGGGACTGAAGTGACACCGGTTTGACGTAACTGACCGGTTCGATAACTGGTTTCTTAGCCAGTTGCATTGGGGTGGATGTGCAAGCTACCGCATTCGGAGTCATTTGCGGAACGCGACAGCCCGCGGCCAAGATCGCAATGCTAGCAATGACGGTGAGGCCGTTCACTAGTGACTTCGTGGAGGCATCTTGCGATAAACGTAGCCGACTCATTCTCAAATTTACGCATCCGGAGTAGAGGTGGGGGCGTTCTATGCCGCAAATCTCTTTTTGTGGTCGTTCCAGGCGGACGATAGGCGCGACCGCAGCCAGACGACAAGCCGAACTATGGGAAGTTTAGTAATTGTGAGAGAAAATGAGGAGAATCACCCCGCTGCCGTGGGCTTTCTCATCATTCTCTCATCTTTCAGCCCTAGAATCCGAGGTCGTTTCAAAGAGCATACCCGTCGTTCCGAAGATTTTTCTTATGCGAGTGTTGGTAGTTGAAGATTACGAGCCTGTGCGGAACGCAGTGGTTCAAGCACTGACCGAGGAGGGGTACGCGGTCGATTCTGCCGATAATGGACGCGACGGGCTCTGGTACGCCAAGTCGGGAGAGCACAACGTCATTGTGCTGGACATTCTTCTGCCTCTTGTCAATGGGATCGAGATTCTGCAAACCCTCCGAGCAAGTGACAATCACGTCCCGGTATTGTTGCTAACAGCACTCGATGAAGTCGATCACCGCATTAAGGGACTCGATTCAGGTGCTGACGACTATCTGGTCAAGCCATTTGCCATCGCTGAACTGATCGCCCGTGTGCGGGCTCTGCTACGTCGCAGCTACGGGGATGGAACATCGATCATTGAGGTCGGTGCGCTCCGAATCGACACTGCAGCAAGGTTGGTTTTTTGCAATAGTAAAGCTGTCGACCTCACTGCTCGCGAATATAGCTTGCTGGAACTGCTAGCCAGGCGACGCGGCAAGGTCGTTTCAAGAACTGAAATCTGGAAAAGCTTGTATGACTTCCAGGCAGATTCATCGAGCAACGTAGTCGACGTTTATATTGGATACCTTCGCAAGAAACTCGATCCTCTTGAAGGTCCGTCCATGATTCAAACGCGGAGAGGACTCGGTTACGTTCTGACGGGTCGACTTGAATGATGTCCTATTCCCTTCGTATTCGGCTACTGGTTTTGATCGGCGTGACCACGTTGTCGCTATTCGTGATTTGCGCTCTGGCAGTCTCAGCACTCTTTGAGGCATCTCTTTGGTCTGAATTTGATTCCGCATTAAAGGACCGTGCTCGAAGCTTGGGGCAATTGATCGAACAGGAAGAGTACGGCTTTAGCTTTGAATGGCTAGAAGGTGTCGGCTTGCCCGCACCTATCACGGCCAGTGAAGAGACTCTCACCGTTTGGTTCGATGGAAAAGCTCTAGAAGTGCTGCCCCTCAACGCTCAGCCTATTCCTTTGCCATCAGGTGCGCTAGATACTTCTGAGCAGCGAGTCTTCAATACCGAGTTGGCGAGTGGGTTACCCGCACGGGCAATCGAATTTCGTTTCGCGCCGCGGATCGTATTCGAAGCGGACGTTGACCAATTGCGCCAACTTCAGCAGCCTCGGGTGTCACTGGTGTTTGCGCGAACTACTGCCGACGTCGAGAAGACGATCTCGAGGTTGCGCTGGACCATGGCTTTCGTTGGGCTGATTGGAATCATTGCAACTTTAGGGACCACTTGGTTCGCCGTCGGCTTCGGACTATCGCCATTAAAATCCACGACACGAAGTATCGCGGCCATTCGTGCTGGAACATTGAGTGAACGATTGGACGATGGCACATCCCAGCCGCAGGAACTTCGTCCGCTCATCAATACGATCAACCAATTACTCAGCAGGCTGGAGAAGGCGTTTTCGCGAGAGCGTTCTTTCTCTGCTGACGTAGCCCACGAATTGCGCACGCCGCTAGCCGGCCTACGAGCACAATTGGACTTGGCACTTTCACGCCCGCGTGCGAGCGAGGAATATACGCAAACGATTCGCAATTGCTTGGAGATAACTACCCAGACTGGAACCATTATCGAAAGTCTTCTGGAAACCACTAGGAAAATTGCAGATAAAAGTGCCAACGAAGCGATCTTGCTCTACAACTTGGTATCAGGCATCTTGAACGAGTTTGAAAAACCGATTCAATCGCGACAACTAAGTATCGCGAACGAAATTCCTAAGAGCCTAGCGGTGAACTCGGATCTACAATCCTTGACGATCATTCTGAGGAATCTTATCGAGAACGCGGTTAGCCACGCGGACAGGTCTTCAACTGTGAGGATCAACGCTACATTAGAAGATGCCAACTGGAGGATCGCAATCACAAACTACGCTTCTTCATTTCCCACGGATGATATTGACAAGGTCTTTGATCGTTTCTGGCGAGCGGATACTTCTCGGCACGAAACGGGTCGTCATAGCGGCTTGGGTTTGTCGCTATGCCAGCGGCTTGCCGAGCGATGCGGTGCTAGTCTGCACGCTTCGTGCGTCGATGGCCTCTTTACGATGGAACTTGCAATGCCGATCGGAAGTTATTGAGCGGCCCACTTTCACTGGTTGCTTCACTTACTTCACCTCTCATGCCGTTCTCATTTTTCGACCTCTCAGTCCGGTTATGAGGAACAATCCGGTTACTCTCGCAGTGACAATTGCGCGGTCGGTCATAAGGTCTCTCGATGAACTGCACTCTCCGTCCGTAACGGTCGAAACAACGAGTAGCGAAATGCGGACTATGTGTTTTGCAATCATTGCTCTCGAGAGAACGACATGGACGTCTACTATCGATTCATTAAGGTGACTTTGGCCTTCGTGCCTTTGATGGTTGCTGGCTGCAAGACACCGGTTGCTTGTTGCGATCCAAATCTGGTCTCGCGACAAATCGCCTGCAGAACTTCGTTTTCGATGGAAGCGGTCCCACCTTGCCAAACGCGGATTCCCGCCACGGTCCAGCTCGTAGATGGATTGAGTGAAGATGAAGCGATTCTAACGGCCCTGTCGAATAACTCAGCTTTTCAAGCAACCTTGGCTCAGCTTGGCGCTGCAGGCGGTGATGCTGTCCAAGCAACCCTGCTGGCGAACCCTCAGTTCCTCACGTATTTGCCGAGTGGTGCGAAAGAGGGGCAATACACATTGTACGCACCTATCGAGTCGTACCTGTTACGTCCTGCACGAGTGAAAGTGGCGAATCGCGAGTACCGTCGCGTCGGCGAACAACTGGTCCAGAATGGACTGAATCTCTCGCGTGATGTTCGACTCGCCTATACCGATTGGGTCTTGGCCCAGCAACAAGCCGACTTGGCGTTAGAAGCCGAAGAGATTCGCAAAGCGATCTCCAAGTTAACAGACGATCGACTCAAGGACGGTGACATTAGCGAACTAGAAACGATCGCGGCAAAAGTAGACTCGCTGAACGCTACGGCAACGCTCGGAGTTCAACGGATGTCCATCAATATTGCTGAAGCAAGGATCGCGACGTTGGTTGGATTGCCACAGCTATCGGAACCTCTTGTACCTGGGACGATGCCTGAACCAACGCTGCCCGTGCAGACGGAAGAGGTGCTGGTTCAAGAGGCTCTAACGTGTCGACCCGATCTGCACGCCGCCAAGTGGGCCGTTGCAGCTGCCCGCGAGCGTTCTCGTTTGTCGCGTTGGTTATGGTTGAGACTGGATGGCGTCCTCGATGTCCGCGATGGTCGTGGCTACAACTTTACTGGCTCTGGCCTTCGCTTCGATGTTCCCATCTTCAATCGCAATCAAGGCGGCATCTTGCGTGCCGACTGGGAGTTGAACGGAGCGCTCCACAATCGAGATGCGATCTCCGACCAAATTATTGCGGACGTGCGAACATCCTATCGCCAATTGCTGCAGGCCTACGAAAATCTGACGATCCTGAAACGAGATGTCGAGCCCGCGCTCATCGATGCATTGCAGATCGCTAAGAAGGGATTTGAAGATGGCGGGTCGGACTATCTGATCGTGCTGCAGACCACCAATCAGTATCTCACTGCGAAAGGGCAAATCTTAACTCAAAAGGCCGCCTACAATCGAGCTGTTGCCGAACTAGAGCGAAGCGTTGGCCGGAGCCTAATCGCGCCACCGCTGGCAGTAGTCGAGGTTCTGGAGGCCACCAGCCCGCCCGCCGAAGTCAATTGACGGCGGAACTTGGCTTTTATGAGAAGCAGATGAGAACCAAAAAACTGGCAGATTTCAGGACTACAATGGACTTCCATGAGATCTCCTAAACGACATGCCAGCCTATTTTTTTCTGCCGTTTGGTTACTTACCGCCATCAGTGCCGTTGTGCTCGTCGCTGGTTGCTCGGAAAAGTCAGGCAAGCCGACTACAGCTAAAGTCGCTCCCGCCAAAGTGGAAATGGTACCGCACGAGACGGAGTTAGCGACTCTCAAGCTGACCAGTGAAGCAGTCAAGCGATTGGCGATCGTGGTGGTTCCCGTTGAGAAACAGGAAGTGTCGCGCCACCGGACACTCGCTGGCGAAGCCATCGTTCCCTCTGGCAGGTCGATTATCACCGCAGCACCCGTACCGGGTGTCATCGCTGCTGCAGATAAGTTTTTTCCGCAGCCTGGAACCGAAGTCACATCGGCTCAGCCCGTGATGATTCTCAAGCCGCTACTATCGCCCGAACGCGATGTGCCCACGCCGGCTGAACAAGTTCAAATGACCGGCGCAAAAGCGAACTTGATGGTGGCTTTGGTGACTGCTCAAGGTGAAGTAGCACGCAGCGAATCCGAAATCGAGGGATTGCAAATCGCTCGCGATCGCGCCGCCAAACTATTGGAAGACCGAGCTGGTAGCCGCCGCGCACTGGATGACGCTGATGCGTTGCTCGGAGTTGCTCGCTCAGTTCTTGAGGCCGCCAAGCAACGTGAAAAAGAACTGATTGATTTGCTAGATTCCCTTAGCAATACCAATACCGAGCTACGTGTCGATCCCGCCTCACCCTTGACATTTACTGCGCCTGTTGCGGGAGTGGTTCGCAACGTGCAAGTTTCACCAGGGCAGACCGTTACCGCAGCTGCACCGTTGTTTGAAGTGGTTGATCTTAGCACGATCTGGATACGCGTCCCTGTTTATGTGGATTTGCTCTCCAAGATCAGACGCGATCAAGTCGTTCGACTCGTATCGCTCGATGGGACACCTCTATCAACAACTCCACGACTTGGCAAACCGATCGCCGCTCCGCCCACAGCCGATGCGGCCAGTTCATCAGCCGACTTGTATTACGAGGTCGACAACCGTGACTTACGTTTGAGGCCGGGTCAACGCATCGGTATCGATATGCCCATGAGCAGCGTCACCGAAGCGTTGGTTGTACCCTCGGCTGCAATCCTTTACGACATTTATGGTGGCACATGGGTTTATGTGCAGTCGTCGACGGCCGAAGAAGGTTCGAAGTTCACGCGAAGTCGTGTATTGTTGGAATGGGTCGAAGGTGACAAAGCGATCCTCTCCAAGGGACCACCAGTTGATGCGTTAGTTGTGACCGATGGTGCAGCAGAGCTGTTTGGTACCGAGTTCGGAGCTGGCAAATGAGCTGGCTCATCCGTACTTCGCTTGAACTCAGACTACTGGTCATCATTCTGGCTATCGTCCTGGTCGTCGTGGGCGTTCGCAGCAGCGACTCAGTTCCACTAGACGTGTTTCCAGAGTTCGCGCCGCCGCTGGTGGAGATTCAAACCGAAGCCCCCGGCATTTCCACTGAGGACGTTGAAAGCCTTATCACCGTACCGATCGAGAACGCCGTTAACGGAATCCCATTCGTTCAAACCGTTCGCTCCAAATCGGTGCTGGGATTATCCAGTGTCCGCATGATTTTTGAGCCCGGCACGGACCTGTTAGTTGCCAGACAATTGGTCCAAGAGCGACTGGCTTTAGCACAAGCGTCGCTGCCGTTGGTCGCCCGTCCACCCGTAATCTTGCCTCCCCTGTCGTCGCTCAGTCGCTGTCTAAAGATCGGTTTGTGGTCCGATACCAAGAGTCAGATGGAAATGACGACACTGACCAAGTGGACGATTCGCCCACGTTTGATGGGCATTGCCGGCGTTGCCAACGTCGCAGTTTGGGGAGAGAAAGATCCGCAACTGCAAGTCGTTGTCGATCCGGTGCGACTGAACAATCATGGCATCTCGCTCGACGCAGTGTTACAGACAGTTCGTGACGCCACTGCCGTAGGCTCAGGCGGTTTTGTCGATACGCCCAACCAGCGACTCGCACTGCGGCATGTGCCTGCGGTCTACACGCCGGAGCAACTCGGTGAGATTCCAATTCGCCAGATGACTGCTCAGGCGACGCCCGCGCGACCTGGAGCGAATTCGGCTGTTTCAAGCGGATCGCCGCTACGCATTCGAGATGTTGCTGAAGTCAAATTCGATTACGCTCCGCCCATCGGCGATGCGATCATCAACAACCGGCCCGGGTTGTTATTGATTGTCGAGAAGCAGCCTTGGGCCAACACACTGGATGTGACACGCAACGTTGAGAAAGCCATGTTGGACCTCAAGCCGGCCATGGGAGAAGTCCAATACGACACGACTATTTTTCGTCCTGCAACCTTCATCGAGCGCTCGCTTGATAATCTTGGCCATTCGATGCTAGTAGGCTGCGTATTGGTGATCGCTGTTCTCATCCTGTTCTTGTTTGATTGGCGTTGTGCATTGATCAGCGCAACCGCAATTCCACTATCGCTTATTGCTGCCATGTTGGTGTTGTACTATCGCGGTGGCACAATCAACACGATGGTCTTGGCTGGACTCGTTATTGCCTTGGGTGAGGTCGTTGACGATGCCATCATCGATGTCGAGAACATCATGCGACGTCTGCGGCTCAACGCAACACTTGAGCAGCCGCGATCCGCCTTCGCGGTTGTGTTCGACGCCTCCATGGAAGTCCGCAGTGCAGTAGTGTACGCGACGATCATCGTGATCCTGGCGTTTTTGCCGGTGTTCTTCCTGACTGGCTTGGCTGGTGCGTTCTTTAAGCCTTTGGCTGCATCCTATATTTTGGCAATCTTGGCATCGCTGGCGGTTGCACTAACGGTCACACCAGCAATGTCTTTATTCCTGTTGCCAAAGTCAGCCATCAAACGCCACATAGATGGCCCCTTGGTATTGCTCTTCAAGCGGCTTTATCGAACGGTGCTTAACGCAGCCATTCGCTTTCGATGGAGCACACTCATTATGACCGCCATCATCTTTGTATGTATCGCCGGTACGATCACGCGACTTGGCGAGCAACTCATGCCTAAATTTCGTGAAACGGACTTTCTCATGCACTGGGTCGAGAAACCTGGAATTGGGATCGACGCCATGGATCGCGTTACGCTGCGAGCTAGTGAAGAAATGATGGCGGTCGATGGAGTGCTTAATTTCGGTTCGCACATCGGCCGAGCCACTGTGGCTGATGAAGTCGTCGGTCCGAATTTCACAGAGCTGTGGATCAGCATTGACGACACGAAGGACTATGACAAAACGGTCGCTCAGGTCCAAGAGATCGTGGATGGATATCCAGGTTTGTATCGCGACTTGTTGACGTACTTAACCGAGCGCATCAAGGAAGTTTTGACTGGGACGAGTGCTTCCATCGTCGTGCGAGTTTTCGGACCAGAGATGGATGAGTTGCGATCGACAGCCAACTTGGTTGCTGCACAGATCAAGCCCATCGAAGGCGTGACGACGCTCAAGGTAGAACCTCAAGTGCTCGTTCCGCAGATATCGGTCCACATGCGTCCTGAGGCTGCTTCCCAATTCAGCCTGACTCCCGGTGCTTTGATGCGCAGCGTGACGACGCTGGTGAACGGCATGCAGGTCGGAGAGATATACAAAGACCAGAACATTTTCGGCGTGATCGTGCGCGGTGAAACCAGTCTACACAGTGACCTCCGCACGCTGAGCGAACTCATGATCGACACGCCAGCGGGAGGTCAAGTGCCGCTGGGCACTGTTGCCGATCTATCCATCGTGCCCGCTCCCAATGAGATCAAACGAGAAGCTGCATCGCGACGGATCGATATCACCTGCAACGTCGATGGACGCGACCTCGCGTCAGTTGCCACTGATATCGAACGAGCCGTGTTGGCGAATGTCAGCTTCAAGACCGGCTACCATCCTGAGTTTCTCGGGGAGTATGCGGAAGCCAAAGCGTCTCGCAATCGATTGTTACTTCTTTCGCTCGCTTCTATCTGTGCCATCGCGGTCATCCTGTACATCGACTTTCAATCTTGGAAGCTTGTCGGCATCATTCTATGTACCTTGCCACTGGCTTTATTGGGAGGCGTCCTCGGTGTTCATGCGTCGGGTGGAATTCTGTCACTTGGATCGCTGGTCGGCTTTGTGACTGTGTTAGGGATCGCTGCTCGCAACGCCATCATTCTCATCAGTCACTACCGGCACCTGGCAACCGAAGAGGGACTGTCCGATCGTTTAGAACTGGTGATGCGCGGAGCAGAGGAGCGCCTCGCGCCAATCATGATGACCGCGTTGACCACTGGACTAGCGCTCGTCCCGTTAGTAGTGACCGGCGAGATTCCCGGTCAGGAGATCGAGTATCCACTAGGCTTGGTGATTCTCTTCGGGCTAATCACCGCGACGCTTGTCAATCTGATTATCCTGCCGATCATTTGCAGTTTTGGGTTCGCCAACAAAATCCTGCGGAAAGCCGTGCAATCCAGCTAACGCAAGCTGATTGGCTCGCACATCGTTTGGCACGTCCACATTTCGCGCAAGAAAAATGTTCGAATCAAAGAAGTCAGGAACTTTCATCAACTAGTTTGCCTAACCCACAAAGGTGTAACAGCCGATACTTCACTGGGTTTGAGTGATTCGCTTAGAAGATTGAAGATTATTTGCAGGAATAACAATGCAGATTGGTAGCTAGTGTCTGTCCGGAAATCTAAAACGCTTGTAATTTTGGGTTAAAATTGAAAAATAGCTCCTCGAAGACCGAACCCGCAAGCGGGTTCAAGCGTTGAATTTGTTGACAAAAACCAATTCCAACAACAAATCTTCGA
>JBGSJT010000615.1:0-21230 GCA_041741715.1 Pirellulaceae bacterium
CTCAAGTGAGATGGTTTACCCGCTGTTGCCGCTGTTTATGATTGGTGTCCTCGGTTCGTCGAAAACGCAATTGGGAGCGATGGAAGGTGGCGCTGTTTTTATAGTCGCCATCATGTCGGCAGTGGCGGGCATTCGAAGCGATCGCAAAGGAAGCCAAGGCGGCCGAGTCAAATGGATTCGATGGGGCTATGGATTACCCGTCATCGGCAAGGCCATCATTGCATTGGCGACTGTCTGGCCTCTGGTGGTTGGAGGTCGACTTCTGGATCGCTTTGGCAAAGGATTGCGAGGAGCCCCTCGCGACGCATTGATCGCGGATGCGGTTTCAGACGAGCAGCGGGGACGAGCGTTTGGACTGCACCGAGCATTTGATACCGCTGGTGCAATCGTCGGTGTGCTGCTCTCTGCTTTTCTACTTTGGTGGCTTACAGGCACGCCACAATCGACTGTTTCGGGGGAAGCAATAAATGCGGCGACCGAAACGCCAGCTTGGATTTACCGATCGATCTTTGGCATCGGGGCTTTATTGGGATTTGCTTCACTCATTCTAACCTTCATGGTAGAAGAGTCGGAAGCTCGGAAGACGGACGCCAACGTTTCATCTCCATCCAGCGGTGACAGCAAGTCGATGGAAGCAGGATCTCCCAAGACCAAGGCCACGACAAAAGCTTGGGCTAAATTGCCAGTGTCCTATTGGTATGTGCTAGGAGTTTTGGTTCTGTTTTCGCTCGCAAACAGCAGTGACACTTTTCTATTGCTTCGAGCTCGCGACCTGGGTTACTCTCCGTGGGCCGTAGTCATGGTCTATGCGTTCTACAATCTGTTTTACTCATTGTTGTCTTATCCTGCAGGTGCGTTAAGTGACCGAATTGGACGCTGGCGAATCATCATCGTCGGCTGGGTCATTTACGCATGCGTCTACGCCGGGTTTGCGCTCCTGCCAGTTTCACAGGCTTGGGGTATGTGGCCGCTCATGGCGATTTACGGTGTCTACATGGCACTGACCGAGGGCGTAGGAAAAGCGTTGATTTCCGACCATGCCCCGAGCGATTGCCGAGGTACTGCCATGGGACTCTTCTATGGGCTCACTGGCTTGACCACGCTAATTGCAAGTTTAAGTGCTGGAATTCTCTGGGACCGGTTTGGTGCTCCGGCGGCTTTGCTGCTGGGATCTTGTTTCGCAGTCCTTGCTATCATCGCATTAATGCTCATAGGCAAACGCGCTTTGCCACTTAGCCAACCAAGGTAACCGCTGCAAGCGAAGACACAACTTTGAAGCTGATGTGAAAAGTCCGCAATTCGATAATCTAATTGCGATCTCAGCGTTAAGTTATTCGAACTAACGATCAGTCTCGATAAGCCAGCAAACGCAACGCATTGAATACGACTACCACCGTACTCCCTTCATGCAAGGCAACGGCGGGACCGATGTTGAGTCCAAGTATTGTGGCGGGTACCAGGAAGACGACCATACCAAGACTAATCCATAGGTTCTGCCGAATGATTCGCCGTGTTGCTCGGCTCAGACCGATGGCGAGTGGCAAATGATCGAGGTTGTCGGCCATCAGGGCGACGTCGGCGGTTTCAAGAGCAACGTCACTACCTGCGGCTCCCATCGCAATGCCGACGGAAGCGGATGCCATGGCAGGGGCGTCGTTAACGCCGTCGCCGACCATCGCCACACCGCCTTCGCTTTGCAGCTTCTTAATTTCGTTGACTTTATCGTCGGGCATCAAGTCACCTCGGGCTTCATCAAGTCCGACTTCTTTCGCCACTGCATCAGCGACCTTCTGATTGTCGCCGGAAATCATAATCATTCGCTTAATGCCGAGTTCGCGAAGCCGTGCGATCGTTCGCTTAGATGCTTCTCGCGGCGTGTCCATCAATCCGACCACGCCGAGATAACGATCACCGCGACGAACAATCATCGTCGTGCGTCCGTTTTCTTCCAACGATTCGACGATCTCGCGAACACTGTCAGGTACCTTCGGACCATCTACTTCATTAAACAAATCATCCTTTCCGATGTGAACGACTTCACCACCGACGGTAGCTTGGATACCTCGCCCTGTGATACTCTTCAAATCGGTGGCGGCTGGTATCTCTATTGCACTTCCAGGCCCTCTATCACCTAGTCTTCTCTTGCCATCGCGAACGACTGCTTTGGCAAGTGGATGTTTACTGAGGTCTTCGACTGCGATCACGATTCGCAAAAGCTCCGATTCATCGACACCTTCGGCAGTACGAATGTCCGTGACTTTGGGCTCACCCTCGGTCAGTGTGCCGGTTTTGTCAAAGGCGATTGCGTCGAGGCTACCGAGGCTTTCCAGTGGTCCACCACCTTTGACGAGGACTCCACCGCGAGCGGCTCGGGCAACTCCACTGAGTACCGCACTGGGCGTGGCGATTGCCAGCGCACAGGGACTGGAAGCAACGAGGACCGCCATGGCTCGGTAGAACGATTGGCTGAATTTCTCTTCGAGGACCAGGGGCGAAAACAGCAGTAGCACAACAACTACGATGACGGAGGGCACAAAGTATCGCTCGAACTTTTTTGTGAACTTCTGTGTTGGTGATACTCGCGTTTCCGCTTCGCTCACCATCGTTAAGACTCGCGCCAGAGTATTTTCTGACGTTAGCTTCGATACTTGTACTTCGAGCGCGCCAGATTGATTGATCGTGCCGGCGAATGCACGATGCTCCGGGGGAAGTGAATCTGGATCGGACGCTGCAACTTCAACATCGTCAACTGGCCGCTTGTCGACTGGCACACTTTCACCGGTGATTGGGGCTTGGTTAATGCTCGATTCGCCAGCAATCACAAACCCGTCCGCTGGAACTCTCTCGTCCGGCTTGATGATGACAATATCACCGACAACCAACTCATCGACTGCGATCTCTTGTTCGGTACCATTGCGTCTAACTCGCGCCGTTTTGGGAGCGAGTTCGGACAACGCCTCAATCGCTCGCTTGGCTCGGCCCATCGCGTAACTCTCCAACGCATGTCCAATGCTAAAGAGAAACAGCAATAGCGCACCTTCAGCCCAAGCGCCCAATGCAGCCGCACCCGCCGCAGCGACAATCATCAAGAAGTCGATCTCGAATCTTCCGGATAGCAGCTTTTCGATCGCTTCGCTGAGCGTAAAGTAACCGCCGAAGAAATAGGAAGCGACGTAACAAGAAATAGGTAACCAAGGAGATACTTGGCCGAATGTCTCGAGCAGCCAACCTATCAACAATAGCACACCGCAAAGCACTGCGAAAATAAGTTCCGTTCTTTCACCAAACACACCACCATGGGCATGGTCGTGCCCTTTCTCGTCGTGCCCTTTGTGATCATGAGAATCGGAAGTTCGGGGCTGTACGCTGGACTCGGAAGGTTCAGTCTCTGCGGTCCAGCTACTGAGCGATTGTTCGAGGGTCGCAACATTGGTTCTTTGTCGGTCAAACTCGATACGCACGACGCCGTCTGGTGAGACAACTGCCTCCAGGACGCCATCGATTCGACCTAGCTTGGCTTCGATCGCACTGGCCCGACGAGCATGCATTACGCGCACTTGCCGTAGGAGATGTCCGTACTTTTCATCCAATGTTGCGCCACTTTTCAGCGCAGCATCACGCACTTCAGCGGTTGAGATAATCGCTGGATCGAAGTGAATACAGACTGAGCCACGTTGTCCAGCCGGAGAGACCGTCAGATGTGCCGAATCGATCCCGCTCTTGGTCTTTAATACCGCAAGCAGACGCTCAATGCATGCGTCCGTTGAATCAATCTCGCTGCCAAAAAGCACGCGAATCTCAAGCTTTAACTTCTCCACGATTCCTCCGATCTCGTACTAGGTAGCGGCTGGCGTAACAGTCGCTGTCAACCCATGCAACCTACGCACCGAGTTGACGACTGCCTGCCTCCAAGGGTTAGCGGAGACTAATGCGCATGGTCATGCCCCGCGTGATCGTGATGAATTTCACCGCGATACGGCTTACCGCCAATTAGCACACTGAGCTTGGCTGCGGCATCATCATGTTCCAGCTCCTCGACCAATTCCGCATTCTGTAATGTGAAACGTGATGACTTGCCCGCGGGATCTCCGGCGTCTGGACTAGCCACCAGTTTGAACTGCTCAGGCTTCCCATCATGGACAAGATTGATTGAAACATCGGCGGCGTCGATTGGCGTGGCTTTCGTCGCGCCCGAGTCGAGTATGTAAATCGTTACGGAATTGTCGTCGTGGACCAATTCTGCGTGATACTCTTCTTTTCCTAGTTCAATCAGCGTGCCGTGGTGAGGGCCTTCCGATGCGTGGCCATGCGACTTGACAGTGGCAGGTGGCGCAGCGTCCATCACAATTGGTGAATCTGAGTTGCTAGAGCTTGTTGATTCGCTGTTGCAGCCGGCGGTGAGCAAGACCGTGGCTAAAGCGCATAAGAATAGGTGTTTCATGTGAGGTGATCCTTCTAATACAACTTTGGGATATTGAGGCTTGTGAGATTGATTTGATCAGTGCTTGTGCGCGGCAACTTCGAAGCCGCTCTGCTTGAGCCATGCCATAAGCTGCTCGGCGGCGGCATGGTCCGCAACGTGAACATCACGCCAAACTGGGCTGCGGTAGCGAATATCGCTATGGTTGCCATGGTTGTCGCTTAGCACTTCGACACCAAGACCGGTGAGTGTGCCGACGAACTGCTTTTCTTGTTCGCTGCCGTTGCCGTGGATCGTTTTCCATTTCGCTAATCGGAATTCCACCGACTCTTTTCCGGCCGTGTAAGCTGCATCCACATGACCATGCGATACATCGAAGCCGCTCGACTTGAGCCAACCAAGCCATTGTTCAGCGAGCGCATGAGTCTTAACTTCCATGGACTTCCAATTAGGACATCGATAGGAAAGATCGATATGTCCAGCGTGCTTACCTTGCTTAACTTCACATCCAAGCTTCTTCACCATATCAAGGTGCTGCTGGGCTTTGGCAGCATCTTCGAAGTGCATTGTTTTCCATTCAGGAAGCACGAAAGCCAACGTCTCGCCACCATGCGCATGATCGGTATGATCGCCGTGATTGTGGCCTGCATGAGCATCGATTTGTTGCGACCAGACTGGCGTTGAACTTAGGCAGCCCAGCGAAACAATGCCTGCAACACAAACTGAAAATAATCGTTTCATCTCTTTACACTCCGTTTAAGGAAACACGACAACGTACCAGCCCTGAACACCAGGGCTCTTTTCAAAAGGGGAACACTAAGTTGCTCGAGCAATGACCTCATCATTGAGTTCGATTTGCGTGTGAGCAGCCTTCACGGCTCGCTCGGCGGACCGAATGCCGAATAGCCAGAACAAGGCGGGGTGGACGAAGAAATCGAGCATGGTCGAACTGACAACGCCTCCGAGAATCACCGTTGCCACTGGGTAAAGTATCTCCTTCCCCGGTTCGCCAGCCGCGAGCACTAACGGAATCAAAGCAATACCTGCGGTCAGTGCAGTCATCAGTACCGGTGCAAGCCGTTCAAGACCCGCGCGGACAATCATCTCCTTGGTAAAGCTTTCGCCTTCGAACTCAACGAGATGGATGTAGTGCTGGAGCAGGAGCACGCCGTTTCGCGATGCAATACCAGCCAGTGAAATGAAGCCAACCATCGATGCGATCGTCACTGTTTGACCGGTAAGCACCAAAGCTGCCACCGAGCCGATGAAGGCCATAGGCAATGCAGCCATGACTTGCAGTGCTAAGTTCACGGTGCGAAACAGCGTGTATAGGACGAAGAACACACCGACGAGAGAAATCGCAAACAGGATTCCAATGACACGGCTCGCGGACTGTTGGCTTTGAAATTGACCTTCATACGTTTGGTAATATCCAGCGGGTAAGGTCTCGATGATCGGCGCGATCGCCTTCTTAATGTCTTGCACTACATCGACGACGCCACGGTCTGCCACGTTGCATTGAATGACGACACGCCGACGCACATTCTCGCGATTCACCGTGTTGGGGCCGCCCGACTCGTAAATACGAGCGACATTTCCCAGCGGTACTGTGCCACCCTCAGGCAACTGAATTGGCAGTCGCTTGAGTGCGTTGATATCCTCGCGATAGTTGTCTTGCATGCGAACGGTGAGATCGAAAGTGCGCATGCCGTCGAGAATCTCTGAGGCAACTTTGCCATTCATCGCAGTTTGGACGTACTCATTCACGTCGCTGACTTGCAAACCAAGTTGCTTGAGCTGACCGCGATCCATCTCGACTCGAAGTTGAGGAATGATGACTTGAGGTTCAATCATCAAGTCGGTCACGCCTGGCACAATTGCCATCTCGGCTTTGATTTGCTCTGCTTTTTGTCGAAGCAAATCGAGATCGTCGCCATAGAGCTTCACGCCGACCTGGGCCTTAACGCCCGATAGCATGTGAGAAATCAAGTGAGCAATGGGCTGCTCGGTCGCCGTGACGATGCCTGGAATTTGATCCATCGAGCTACGGATGCTCTGCAGTTGCTGCTCACGAGATTGCGACGAATTCGGGTCGAGCTCAATCAAGTACTCGCTCATATTGACCCCTTCGGCATGTTCGTCCAATTCTGCGCGACCAGTACGTCTCACGAATCGTTGAACGTCGGGTATCTCCATCAAAGCCGACTCAACCGTGCGATTGATACCTGCCGATGCAGCCAGCGAGGTACCGGGTGGCAACACAACGTTTAGCTGAACAGTACCTTCGTTGAACGGAGGCAAGAAGTCTCGCTCGAGCCGCGATAAGAACAGACCGGCCAAGACGACGAGCGCAACAGTTACGCCCAAATTGAGCCACGGGAACGCTAGACTGAAACGGATGACACGTTCGCCAATCCACTTCACGCCTCTCAGTACAAAACCATCCTTCTCGTGGCCCTTGCTGCTGATGCTCCCTAGTAGCCAATAGGACAGTACCGGAGTCACCGTCAACGACACCAACAAGGATGCCAGGATCGATACGATGTATGCCACGCCCAGCGGAGCAAACAGTTTGCCTTCCATGCCACCAAGTGCAAACAGAGGCAGGAACACGAGAATGACGATCATCGTGCTGAAGACGATCGATCGACGAACCTCCGCACTCGCTCGATAGACGACTAACAGTGGATGAAGTGGGTTCGCAGCTGAACGATTCTCCTTCAACCGTCGAAAGATATTCTCGACATCGACAATCGCATCGTCGACCAACTCACCCATCGCCACAGCTATTCCGCCGAGCGTCATCGTGTTGATGGAGAGCCCAAACACAGAGAAAATCAATGCCGTCATCACCAACGACAGTGGAATGGCCGTCAGCGTGATAAAGGTCGTGCGTACATTCATCAAGAACAAGAACAAGATGATAACCACAAGGATCACGCCATCTCGAAGTGCTTCTTCGACATTTTTAATCGCACGATCAATGAATGACTTTTGCGCGTACGTCGCTTCAATACGGACTCCTGGAGAGAGCGATGGCTTTAGCTCCTCAAGAGCCTCCATGATGGAATCGGTAACGGCTCTAGTATCCGCGCCAGGCTGCTTGTTAACAGTTAGAACGACAGCTGGACCACCTGAGAACGCCGATTCGCCTTCAGCTTTTCGGACGAACGCCGAACTATCACCGCGTTTGACTTGCGCGCCCTCATGAATCTCAGCGACTTGCGACAGTAGCACCGGCCGGCCATCGCGAATCGTGATCGGTATATCCTGCAGGTCGCCGACAGATTGAATTCGTCCAAGGCTTCGAACCAGAAATTCACTGGGGCCTTGTTGGTCAAGATATCCTCCGGTCCCGTTTTCGTTGCTCTTACTAACGGCAGTTTCGATTTGTTCGAGCGTGACACCGTAACGCGTCATTGCATCAGGATTGATACGAACTTGAAACTGCTTGCGCTCGCCGCCCATGGTAAACACCTGCGAAACCCCTGGAATCGTGAGCAGACGTTGGCGGACGACCCAATCTGCTTCCGTTCGCAATTCCATGGGGGTGACATCCGGATTGTCTGTCCACATTCCCAGCATCAGGATCTGACCCATGATGGACGAGATCGGTGCGAGTTGTGGCTGAATGCCCGCGGGCAAGCGATCTTGTACCAACTGCATTCGTTCAGCCACGATCTGTCGGTCCGTGTAAACGTCGGTTCCATAAGCGAATTCGACGTAGATGACGGAGATGCCTACGCCCGAAGAGCTTCGGACTGCTTCCACGCCGTTGGCTCCGTTGATCGCGGTTTCGATGGGAAACGTGATCAACGTTTCGACTTCTTCCGGGGCCATTCCTGGCGCTTCGGTCATGATCACGACACGAGGACGATTTAGATCAGGGAATACATCGATAGGCATCTGGAAGATCTGCCAGGTGCCGATTCCGATCAATCCAAGTGCGAGGGCAATGACTAGCAAGCGCTGATGGAGCGCAAACTTGATTAATGCATTTAACATTCGAGAGTGCTCCGTGCTTAGTGGTTATGGCCTGCGTGCGGGTCTGCGCCTGCACCGGACTTGTTTTTGATGGCCATCTGCATCTGATGCGCAGAACGCAGTGCAACCACGTCGCCTGGAAAGATCGCTCCGTCACTCTCGATCACAACATATTTCTGGTCTCGATACTTCACATGTACGGCGACCCGATCGAAGTGATCCCCATTCTGTTGAAACACAAACCAATCCGCTCCGTCTTTCACTGCCGCGTCCACGGGAAGAACAATCTGCTTTTCCCATGCCTCAACAGGGACGCGAACTTCAAGCCGCTGACCTACGCGATACTTCCAGGTGACAAATCTTTGTCCCTCGTCTGTGGTTTCATCGCGAAGAATTCTGTTTGGCAAATTGACGAAGAAAGACAGCGTTCGCGATTGCGTATCAACGGCATTAGCAACGAATGCTAACTTAAGGTCGATTAAGGTTTCTTGGCCCGACACTCCTGGAATGATCGCCTCGATTGGCCAGCCCTTAGCCGCAACTTCGGCGATCGCTGGGGCATCCTGTTCAAACGCCTTGCCCTCGATGTAGAGCGACGAATAATCGGAAAGCGTGCAGAGCATTTCGCCGGCTTGTACGCCTTGCCCCTTTGACGCGCTCAGTCGTTCCAAGATCAGCGGCACCGGCTCGTTAACTGCCGGTGGTTGATTCTGAGGCTGAAAAGAGGCTGCTCGAAATCGGCGATCGCTCAATCGCAGATTGTTTTCATCATGTGAATGATTGTCGATCTCTGGAGCGACAATGGTGAGATCGCGCAGCAAGCGTTGTTCGCGAACAATCGTGTCGATTTGCTCGTCGCTTAGTCCATGCAGTTTCAAAGCAGCTCGTTGGGCGGCAATTGAGCTCTGCAGTTTTTGAAGCGCATACTGCCGTTCTAGCAATATTTTACTGGCGACTGCACCAGAGCGAGTCACTTCTTCAAGCCGCGTGATCTCGCGTTCTTCCACAGCAACGTCAGCCAAGTTCTTAAGCAACTGCGTCTGTGTGTCGACGAGATCTTCATACGTCAGACGAACTTCGAAAAGCATATCCCCTGGTACGACTGCCTCGCCGCTCACGGCGTGTACATGTTGCACAATGCCGATCATGGGCGACGACACTTTTATATCGGTTCGGCCCGACTTCGCGACAACGATCGCTGGAACGGTAACGGTGCGATAGAAGTTTGAAAGCTCGATGGGCCGGAGGTACTCAGCCGTTAGGCCAAGGTTCTTAAGCGATTGGGGAGTCAGCTCGAGCGAGCTGCTCTCGTCATGACCTGCGTGGTCGTGTCCATCTTCTTCATGAGCATGGTCGTGCTCTTCGTCTGAATGAGCATCCCCTTCGCCTGCATCTCGTATGGATTCCTTGCGAGCAGCAACCGTTCCGTCGATCCAGCCGTTTAAGGCAGGCCACCACTTGGGATAGAAAAACACGGCGACGGCAACCAATGACAATCCAACACCCCATCTAATCCATGGGTTATGGAGCATCGTGTGAAGTGAGAGCTTTTTCATAGTGAACTCGACAATTGAAAATCCATTTCGAAGGTGATAGCGCGCGGCCACTCGATCTAGAATGTGCGTAGAGACGAGCATGCACATTGATCTGCGGCGGGCAGTTGTTTCAGTCCAGCAATGCAAGAATCGAGACTACGGGTAACGCAGAGTTACGCGCAGCAAGCATCAGATTGCTCTTGCGAAGCAGGAATTCAACTACGTTTGTGGGCTGAAGAAACGACCAGCAACAACATGAGTTGTTACTCGGACGCGCGAATGCCCAATCAGATTAGCCACACTTGGTGTACGGCGCGATTAAGAGGTGTCTTGGGCGGACCATCCAGCCAATTGCCAACGAAGTCAGCGGCTCGGGATGCAATTTGCCAAAAGTCAACGGACGCATTAATCCAAACTTGATTGGCGACGGATTGGAGGTCTGACAAACTAGTCGGAGCTCCGGCGATTCCAAATACGCACTGGCCGTCATCACAATGATTGGAGTGGCCGTGCCCTTCTAACGGGCAAGCATCAAAGCCATTCTCGGCAATCGACGCTGTGGCTATCTCGTGAGCGTTCGATGCGTGTTCATCATCGTGTCCATGTGAATCGCACGCATGTTCATCGTGGTCGCAGCCATGCCCCGTTAAGATGGCGGCTTGTTCTTGCATGCAACTGCCATGAGACAAACAGCAACCGAGCACCGCGTGAGCGGTGAAGGCAACCAGTGTCAACATGCGAATGGCAAAGAACATTACGAGCCAACTTTTCCGAATTACGCGATTGAAGTTCATGGGACGCGGACCTTTTAATGATACCGCAATGACGGTTAGGTAACTAGTTCAGTCTGAGCGCCGATCGAATCAGAGACGCTTATTCCTGGTCAAGGGTCAGTCCCCGAAGCGAGTCGTCGCCGCTGTTGTTAATGACAGCATTGAGCGCCCCGGTCAGCAGATAACCATCGATTTGTGCCTGCGCCGTGGACAGTTGGGCACGAGCTGCGATGTAGGCTAGATTCGTGTCAAAGTACGTTCGTCGAGTAACCAAGAGCTGAATGAAGTCTTGTTCACCGGCTCGGTACGCCGCCTCAGCTAGGTCCAATGTTTCTTGGGCAGCGGGCAAAAGTTCGCTTAAGTACATGTCGACCGCCTCGGCCGCACGAGCATAGTCCCCAGAAGCAATTGCGAGCCGCGCACGAATCGCGTTGTCGATGCGCTGTGCTTCTTGCACCGCTCGACAGTACTCAGCGCGAGCCGCAGCGATGTTGCCTTGGTTCTTGTTGAAAACTGGAATTGGCGCACCAACCTGCACATTCATCATGCCCGAGTCGGTGCTGTTATCGACGCCTGCACCGAACTGCACGTTTAGGTTTGGTAAGGGCTGAGATTCTTGACGTCGGATCGCTGCGCTGGCTTGACGGATTCGAGCTTGAGCGGCAGCGTACTCGGGACTGGTAGCAACAAGTCCATCTTCAACTACTTTCCAGTCTTGGCTCGCTGGAAGCTTCGGCAGTTCTCCCGCGACCGCCTGTAGTTGCATGTTCGGTATGCCAGCTAGAGCAACGATCTCCCGCAGCCGGGCCGACAGCGAGGCTGAAAGCTGCCTTCGATCAAGTTCCAGCTGCTTGAGTTGAACTTGAGTCTGCAAAAGGTCGATCCTAGATCCTTCGCCTGCTTGCATGCGTTTCTCAGCCGCATCCACCCCTTGCTTTAGCAATCCAAAAAACTGATCGATCGATGCGAGTTGTTCTTGAATTCGAAGGCTGTCGTAATAGGCGGTCTTGATGTCTGTCGCAACTCGAAGCTTCTGGGCTTCTAGTTCCTGCACTTGGGCCCGCACGGCTTCATTAAGTACAGCACGATTCAGTGCACGCTTATCGCCGGTAATGATTTGCTGTTGAACGAATAGTAGGTGCTGATCTGTCCCAGCATCAGCCAACTGTTGGCCCTGGTAGCCCAGCATGGGATTGGCGTATAGACCGACTTGTGTGCGATAACCTGCTGCGATCTGAGTCGTCGCGGCCAGTTCTTTAATGGCAGGATTGTTCGCGAAAGCAAGCGACAGAAGTTCTTCGAGCGTCGCGCCGTCTTCCATGGCTTCAGTCGAGGCCACTGGGTCGACCATGACAACGTCAACGGACGCGGGTTCGACTACACCGGCAGCTTGAGACGACTGATGAGCATACGCGGCTTGCGAAACCGGTTGAGTTCGCAATGCGTGGTCTTGGTCCAACGGTGTATTGATGCCCGTCTTGCTTTGGCTAACGGCATCGCTTTGCAAACCTGGGGATGCATGGACCGTTGCTTGCTCGCTTGAACGGATGTGTCGCTCCAGTCCACTGCAGCCAACCGACATGCAAGCGGCTGAGCAGATGATCCATCGTGCAACATTCATTTTCATGGAGATCCCTCCGAGGTCAACGCATTGAGTAGCTAAGGCTTTCTCGAATGAAAATCTCGAGTGCCAAAAGCCGTCCTAACAAAAAAGAATTTGCGCTGGTTAGCGCCAAGCTCGGATCAAATGCGCAGCACGTTTGGCAGAGAGGACGAACGAATGGAAGTGTCGAGATGAAGATGCTGAAAACGCATCATCGAATGCTGCCGATACTCTAACGCCGACCACATTGGAGTAACAGTCGCAACATCGGCTAATCGATCAACTGAGCCAGAAAGCAATAACGCATTCTCAAAACCACCGATGCAGCACGGACAATCGCGGTGCGAATGGTGATCGTCGTTCGGATGCTGGCCCTGAGAATTGGAGTCATTCGATTCCGAGCAAGGAGTTTCGCGCGAATGCTCGTCGTGATCATGTTCGCAATCAAAGTTGTGACCGGCGATCTCAATCACATCATGCAGCAGGCAGTGCGTACAAGCGAGCGACGAGGGAGGGATCAAGGCGGAAATGATCGCAGCCACAAACACGGCGCATTGAGCGATTCGTGTTAGCGGAGTGCGAAGCATTGGGCAATCCAGGGGCAGAAGCTGTGGAAACGAAAACCGATCTGAGACCTCCGGTTTGGTATCGAATCAACGATTAGGGCAGCTTTAACGAAAAGTCCGAATCCCCCGAATGAAGCAGTGATTCATTGGTGGTCGGTCATCCGCCAATATCTGATCTAGATCGATCGTGGGGCATCAAAAAGCTCAAAAGCCTTGCGATTCGTTGGCTGACATTGCCTCGAGGGCGTCCAAGAGCTATCCTTAAAGGAATGAGATCCCCTCTAGCAGCACTACTCCTAATCGTCAACTTGTTGACCTGTCCGCTGAATTGCTTGGGTTGCCAACCGCTCCCAGCTTCAAGCGTTGAAAGTGCTTGCGCGACGAGCGAATGTTGCTCTGACTGCGTGGAAACAGAGATTCCTGCTGCCCCCGAGCCACATGATAGCGATTGCGAGTGCAAGAATTGCATTTGCGAGGGGGCGATTGTGGCTAGTCCGGTTGAGATGCCACAATCCTCCGATGGGATCTGCTGGTTTCATCGGGTTGAAATCGATTTAAGAAGCCCCGTCAGTTCGTTTTTCGCTGATGGGCATTCGAGAATTGTCGTAAAGCACGCATTCACGGGTAGCGATGCGCGTATAGCGCTTCAATCTTGGCAGATCTGAGCCAGCCAACGCCTTTGCGTTTCTTCTAAGCGTTGTTCGGTAGGACAACGATTCTGATTCAATTGTTGAGATTCGGTGCTGCGCAAACTCTTCGCAGCGTGATGATCCAGCCTAAGTAAGACCTCCTTCATGCTGCTTCCCTGGGAATACGGCGTTCGCAATCTGGCCAGGCGACCGGTGCGCACTGCATTAACGATGATGGCACTGGCCACTGTCGTGATGTTGGTGTTCGTGGTGGTCGGGTTCATTCGCGGACTTGAGCAGTCGTTGACCGCAAGCGGCGACGAAAACGTCGTATTGGTTTACTCGGTGAACTCGGAAGAGAACATTGAGAATTCATCCATCCCCGCCCGGACACCATCCTTATTGACTGCCAGTGTAGATGGAACGGTCAAGCGATTTGGGCTCAATCATGCGTCGCCGGAGTTGTACGCAGGCACACGAGTTAAGAGCGAGAACAATGAAGGTGGATTGGGATTAGTGCGTGGTGTAACTCTCGCCGCGCCCCTAGTCCGACGATCAGTTCAGTTGATCGATGGTGCTTGGCCAAGTGACGGCGAGGTGATGGTAGGGCGATTGGCGGCCGCAAAGCTAGGAAGCAGCGAAGATGAAATCGCCATCGGAAAGAGTATTGAATTCGAGGGGCGTTCGTGGAACATCAGTGGAAGATTCGCGGCCGGGGGTGCTGCTTATGAGTCTGAGATTTGGTGCAGGTTGTCCGATTTTCAAACTGCATCAATGCGGCAAGACATTAGTTTAGTGGCGTTGCTCTTATCGCCCAGTGGTTCACCTGCTGAAGTTGAATTGTTTTGTAAGGAACGCACAGACCTCGAGCTTCTGGCGATAGCGGAAACGGAGTATTACGCAACGCTACAACAACATTATAAGCCCGTTCGATTGTTGGCTTGGCTGGTCGTAGTGCTGGTGTCCAGTGCGGGAATATTCGCTGGACTTAACATGATGTACGGAGCGGTTGCAGGCCGCGTTCGTGAGATAGCCACGTTACAAGCGATCGGTTACCGCCGACGAGCCATCTTGATCAGTTTGATCCAAGAAGGTGTGCTTCTATCTGCTGCGGGATCACTCGTTTCTGGAGTGATCGCGCTGACCGTGCTGAATGGAATGGCCGTTCGGTTCACGATGGGTGCGTTTACATTACGCATCGACGGCGTAGCGATCTTTATTGGTTGCAGTGTCGGACTGTTATTGGGTGTCGTTGGTGCGTTACCACCGGCACTGAAAGCGCTGCGAGCAGAAGTCGCAGCGAGCCTTAAAGCTGTTTAGTTTTGAAAACCCTTGTTTCGTTTTGGAGCGTTTAGATGAAAGTTCTTTCAAGTATTGCGTTGGTCGTTTTAACTCTTGGATCTGTCGGCTGCCAGTCGAAAGACAGTAGCTCACCGACTACGAATTCCAGCCAATCCACCTCGTCTTTTCTTGTTGAAAGCGAGCCCACGGGAGCCATGCCCGTCGGTGAAGCTCGTGCAAAGAGCGAAGACGGCCAAGAAGTTACGCTTGTTGGTCTGATCGGAGGATCAAGCAAGCCGTTTGTTGAAGGACTGGCAGCATTCACGATTGTCGATCCGAAGGTGCCTTACTGCGCGGACGATGAAGGTTGTCCAACTCCGTGGGACTATTGCTGTCAGACGGAAGCAGTTAAGGAAAATATCGCAACGATCAAGCTCGTTGACGAGGCAGGCAAGCCAGTCGCGTCTAGTGCTCGTGACCTACTGAAGGTCAAAGAACTATCGACGGTGGTTGTCAAAGGTAAAGCCAAACGTGATGAACAAGGAAACCTTACCGTTGCCGCCAACCAAGTGTTTGTTCGGCCAGGTAAGTGATCATGGCAAAAGAACAACTAGATCTTAGCAGCCTGGCGCTAGATCGTACGCCGACAACTAGCGCAACCAAAACGCCATCACTTCAACACAAGAAGCGATGGTTGTCGCGGTATGCATTACCTGTCGGCGTTTTGTTGGGCTTTGCGATGTTACTTTTCGCTGCAGCGGGAACTCGCTTTATGCCGGCTCGCTCAGTGACGGTCGTTCCGGTGATTGTAAAACGAGCTGAGCTTCAGCAAGCAGGTACAACGTTGTTCCAAGCGCCAGGCTGGATCGAGCCTCGTCCAACCGCTATTAGCGTAGCCGCGATGACTCCCGGTGTTATCGAGGAGCTAATGGTCGTGAGCGGGCAAACAGTTCAAAAAGGGGAGCCAATCGCACGATTGGTTTCCATCGATGCGGAATTGGTACTTGAGCAAGCGAAGAATGCTTTAGCAATCCGCGATGGTGAACTTAATCGCGCGAAGGCGGAATTGTCCGCTGCGCGTATCCGCTTTGAAAACCCAGTGCACCTGCGAATCCAGCTTGCTGATGCAAAGAGCAATTTAACGAAATCAAAGACCGAGTTAGCCAAACTGCCTTTTCTTATCGAGGCTGCGGAATCTAGCGTTAAGTACACGCTTGCGAGCATGTCAGGAAAGCAATCGGCCAGGGGAGCGATTTCAGATAACACGATAGCCAAAGCTGAAAATGATCATGCAATCGCAACAGCGAATTTGCAGGAGTTGCAACAACGCAAACCCAATCTGGAACGCGAGGTCAGTGCTCTCGAGGAAGTTGTTCACGCCCTTGAACGGCAATTGGAGTTACTGGTAGAAGAAAATCGACAACTGCAAGAAGCAGAAGCGAAGGTTCAATCGGCAGTGGCTTATCGAAACGAAGCCAAGTTGCAAGTACGCCAAGCGGAACTTGCACTCGAGCGGAACACTGTACGCGCTCCGATGCAGGGTCGCATTCTAAGAGTGGTCGCATCTCCTGGATCACGAGTCATGGGCCTCGAAGCTACGGCTGGACAAAGCTCGAGTACGGTCGTCGAAATGTATGAACCACAAAAACTGCAGGTGCGAGTCGATGTGCGACTTGAGGACGTTCCGATGGTTATACCGGGCCAGCAGGTCAACGTTGAGACCGCATCTTCTGCCGATGTAATCCACGGTCAAGTGCTGCAGATCACCAGCTCGGCGAACATTCAGAAGAATACATTAGAGGTCAAGGTTGAGTTGCTTGACCCACCTCTATCCGTGAGCCCCGAGATGCTCGTCACAGCCGCTTTTCTGGCTCCGAAAAGCGACGCATTGTCGGATTCATTAAGAGAGGCGGAGCGCATATTCGTTCCAGAGTCTTTCGTGCAGGCCAGCGATTCACAATCGTTTCTATGGATAGTCGATGAGAATTCAACTGCGAGAAAACGCACGGTGGAGCTGGGTGGTAAGGCAGCCGATGACCTCATCACAATCAAGTCCGGTCTCCAAGTTACAGATAAGTTGATCGCTTCAGGAAGAGATGGCCTGAGCGAGGGTGCGAGGGTGCATGTGACAAGCGACGATCCAATTATAGGAATGAAATAGATGGCACTCGTAGAACTTCGTGGTGTAAGCAAGAGCTTTAGTAAAGGCGAAGAGACCATCACGCCACTTGACAACATCAGCATGGACATTGAGGAAGGCGAGTTCATCTCCTTAATGGGTCCCAGTGGTACCGGTAAAAGCACGCTGCTTAACTTGGTGAGCGGAATTGACCGGCCCGACGCGGGAACAATCACTGTCGATGGGACAGATGTGACCAAGTTGTCTCGCACGCAGCTTGCTGATTGGAGAGCTGCCAACCTTGGGTACATATTTCAGACACACAATCTCATTCCCGTGTTGACCGCTTATGAGAACATTGAGCTACCAACGCTGCTGTTGAAGTTGTCCTCCGCACAACGAAGGCAACGTGTTGAACTGGCCCTAGAAGCGGTCGGCTTGAGCGATCGAGCAAACCACTATCCTCGCCAGCTTTCCGGTGGACAAGAACAACGCGTTGGCATCGCTCGTGCAATCGTGGCGCATCCGAAAGTTGTCGTGGCGGATGAGCCGACTGGGAATCTGGATGCAGAAACCAGCGATCAAGTGCAAATACTACTGCAGCGACTCAATCGTGAACTCAACATCACGATGTTGATGGTCACGCACGATAGCAACGTCGCAGGCATTGCAACGAAGCAATTAATTCTCGATCGGGGCAAGTTCCTGGCTCGCGCCGAAGGAGTAGTTCGATGATAGGTTATGTCTTGAAAACAATGTGGCGACACCGCACTCGAACGCTGCTGACCGTATCAGGTGCTGCAGTCGCAATGTTCGTTTTTTGTTTCGTGGGCTCTGTTCAAGAAGGGCTTCATCGGCTGACGACGGGTTCCGATGCGGATCGCAGCTTGATTGTGTTCCAGGAAAATCGCTTTTGCCCAACCACCAGTCGCCTGCCAGAGGATTATGCGAAGAAGATCCGTGAGATTAATGGCGTGCGCGATGTCATGCCCATCCAAGTGTGGACGAATAACTGCCGAGCAAGCTTGGACATCGTGGTGTTCAACGGTGCCGACCCCATGCAGATCCAAAAGTCTCGACCTCTCACGCTCGTGAGCGGTAGCTGGCAACAGTTTCAATCGCAGCGCGATGCAGCCATCGTCGGTCGCAACGTTGCGAATCGTCGAGGCTTAAAGGTCGGCGATCAATTTTCAATTGGTGATATTTCAGTGCGGATAGCAGGACTTTTTTCGTCGACGGTGCCTTCCGAAGAAAACCTCATTTACACTAGTCTCGCTTTTCTGCAGTATACCCGCGGCCTCGACGCAGCCGGACTGGTTACTCAGCACGAGGTCCTGTTGACCGAAGATGCCGATCCAGATCGCGTGGCAAGTGAGATCGACTCAAAATTGCGAGCTGGTTCTGTCGCGACTAAAACGCGTCGCAAGGGAGCGTTCCAAGCCAGCACCCTTTCGGATCTTGTCGACCTCATCGGCTTTGCCCACTGGCTCGGCTACGCGTGTGTCGGCCTTGTGTTGTCGCTTGTGGCTACTACCACGGTTATGAGTGTCCAGGATCGCATCAAGGAATACGCAGTGCTGCAGACCATCGGCGTGCGTCCACTAACCACCATGCGTCTAGTTCTTACCGAAAGTACACTCCTATGTGTGGTGGGTGGAGTAACCGGGACATTTCTTGCGATGCTCGCGCTGAGTCTCGGTGGTTTTGCGATCGGCGCTGAGGGAGCGACAATCGCGTTCCGACCGACGCTGGCCCTAGCCACCTCGGGCACCATTGTGTCTGTATTCGTCGGAATCTTAGCCGGCGTGGCTCCGGCAATTCAGGCTTCTACCGTTCCAATTGTCAATGCGCTTCGGCAGCCTTGACGGACTCATCGAAAAATCTGACCACAATTTCGATTTTGAATTTTCCCCACTGTTTGCCTTGCTAAGTAGCTCTAAGATGCGAACTCGCATTGTGGGTAATGGGACGCGCGTCGACCATTTTGCATAGATAGATCTGGGAGGGACACCACTTCGGTTCCCTCGAAGGTCTAGCTATGGAGGCGGAATCATCGACGCTTTTTCTTTCAATACTCTTCCCGATGTCGGCAATCTGCCAGGTGATCCGGCGTCGGTTCGCTTTCGATCGATCGCGGAGATCATGCTGCGCGGTGTCCAACGCTGCGTGGCCGCAGATCGCGAATTGCAGGACGAATCGGGGCAAACTTCTGGTCCGGGCAAACCTGTTTTGGGCAATCTCGGAGACTCTTTACCCGAGCCGCTTGCTTTCGTTTCCAACAAAAACCTCTCTGTGTCCCACGTCTCCAAAACGCGGGGTTTTGGGGAAGAGCGAGACATTCAGAAAACGGAGGTAACGCAAAGCCTCTAACCCGAGGGATCAACCTTGTTGTGCGGTCAATCTGACAACAAGCACTTTTCGCCTGCGCGCACATGAGGGCGTGTCCTTATGCACTTAGGACGGTTCGTCATGAGTCACGGACGGCGAACGCATTCGGGCCTACAACCGACGCCTCATCGCAGGCAGAATGCCGACACTTTTAAACCCCGAGCAGATTTGCAGGATGGTTTACTTTTCTAAACGACATGCGTTGATTTTTGATTCACGGGCCGGTCAGGCGGGATCGACATCTTATTCGGTGCTCATGCTTTGCTGCGTTTCGGACTACATCATGTAGCGCAGTTTGTCGTAGGCAAGCTTTTCCTTCCGCTCGTCGTCGATGGCTTCCGCCAATTCGTCGAAACCGAACATGGTTTTCACTCGGTGGGTGAGCAGCGCATGGTCGTAGGAGACCTTGCCGGAAGTCCAGTAGGCGGAAGTGTACGGATTGAACTCTGAATAGGGCGCCGGTCCGAATTCATCGGCTACATTCGGCAGGTTTCGCCACAGCCGCAGGTGTTGGCGGTGCGACGCAATCGCCGCTGGTACGAGTTCAGGATAGCCGTACTGCTCGAGGTCGGTGATGGCGGCGGCGTGGTTGTTGACGTGCACGAGACCACCGTAACCCTGGATGTGGACTTTCGGGTCCTGGTTGATGATCTCATCGAGTACGGCCTCGACCATTCCCTTTACATCCGTGTAAGTTGGCGTCTCATCATTCCCATCGGGCAGGGTGATCTTGTTCCCAGTGATTCGTCCCTTCGCCTTCCCGTAGTAACCGCTTCCGGGATGGGATTTGTCGAAAAGGCCGATTAGCTTACGAATTCCATCGACGATCGATGGAGTCGCGAAATCCGGGCGTTCTTTGAGTGCGTGAATGGCGATTGAGGCAAAAATCACGTTGTGCCCTGATTCGCGAGGCGTTTCGATGTTCTTCGCGAGCGCCTCGGCGATGCCGTCGATCAAACTCTCGTTCGGTTTCTCCTTCGGAAAAGCTTCAAACAGATCCGAATCCGTGATCTTCGAGTTCTTCGTCATCTTCGACCCGAACACCGACTCCCCGCCCATGACCCGAACGAGATCGGCTTCGATTCCCTTGTAAACTTCGGGATCGAGATCCGGGCGCTGCTCCCCGATGAAGAAACCGGCCACAACGGACGCCCCGAGATGTCCGGACATCGCGCTCATCCGATGGGCTCTAGCCAGCGCATTGAGGCCTTTCAAGAGATAGGAATCATCCAAGGCATTGCCTTTGCCTGATTCAGGTTCTGCGGCGTTGGCGAAGTCCCCAAACACACCGGGAATACTCAGTCCACCAATGATACCCGTGTAAAGCTTGACGAACTCTTTTCGATTCATCGTGCGCTTCATGTCGAGTTGGCTCCCTTTATTTAGGATTATTGTTCATGACATATGAAAATGCGGCATCTCTATACCAGCGATCAAAACTTTGGAATTCTATCTAGCCAGGAACAAAACGAGTTTATCTCGGCAGTCGAAAATCCCCATCCCGAAAAACGTACACGATCTGCAACTACAGCATTGCGGGGGCGTGAGGATACCGTAGAAATAACGGTCTTCGTGCTGCAAGCCCGTTTGCCGCCGGGAACTCGGTTCGTGTTTCCTCTAAATGAGTTTCTCGCCAGCGTAGGCAAAGAGAAACCAGCCTCCCTTGGTGTTGTCGATTTACCACACCGAACCAGTTTAAGAACTCGCGTTACATAGTTTCTGGTCTTCCGAGAATCCACTTTCGCCTGTAGTCAAATTGACACACACGCATTTTTGCTAGTTCGCTCATGTGGGCGTGTCCTACCGCGAATTGGAACGCCGCGACAAAGCCGAGCACAACGGCTTATTCTATTCCCCAAACTTCGACCCCATCGCTCTTGCAAAGTGCGATTATGTTTTTAGTCAGGCTGAATCGTTTCACGCCGGCCTGAT
>JBGSJT010000616.1:0-20199 GCA_041741715.1 Pirellulaceae bacterium
GCCGCACATGCCAGCCATCAGCACAGCCACGCTTCGCATCCAGCCCATCCCAAACCGCTGCGCCGCGTCTTAGCCCTATTGCGACTCGATTCACGCGACGTGTGGACAGTGGTGCTGTTCGCATTGGTCGCTGGAATTCTGGCGCTGGCCACACCGTTGGCGATTGAATCGCTGGTTAATGTCGTTAGTTGGGGGACCTACCTGCAACCGCTGCTGGTATTGGCGGTAATGTTGCTGGCCTGCTTGGGTTTGGCCGGGGTACTCAAAATCTTGCAAACGATCGTGGTCGAAATGATCCAGCGTCGACAGTTGGTGCGGATCGTAGGGGATCTGGCTCACCGCTTTCCAAGGGCTCATCAAGCGGCACTGGCGGACGAGTATCCACGCGAGCTGGCCAATCGTGTATTCGATATTATGACGATTCAAAAAGCGAGCGCGGTGTTGCTACTAGATGGAGTCTCGATCGTCTTGACGACCGGCATGGGCTTGCTGCTGCTGGCCTTCTACCATCCCTTCTTGCTCGGCTTCGATATTGTGCTGCTCATCAGCATGGTTTCGATGACATGGTTGTTGGGGCGCGGAGGCATCACCACGGCCATCGAAGAATCGAAGGTCAAATATCGCATCGCGCATTGGTTGCAAGATGTGATCGCTTTCCCCACGCCATTCAAAGTCAATGGTGGGGAATTGTTGGCGGTGGAACGGGCCAATCGTTTGACGACTGAATACTTAGTTGCACGGCAAAAACAATTTCGTGTCGTGATTCGCCAAGTCGCTTTTGCAATTTTCTTGCAAGTGATTGCTTCGACCGCGCTGTTGGGATTGGGTGGCTGGTTGGTGATGCGACAGCAATTGACCCTCGGACAATTGGTGGCCAGCGAATTGGTTGTGACGGTGGTGGTGGGGGCCTTTGCCAAGGCAGGCAAGTCACTAGAAAAGTTTTACGATTTGATGGCCGGCATTGATAAAGTTGGGCACTTGCTCGATATTCCCGTGGATCCCCGTTACGAGTTGGGGGATATCCCCAGTGGCCCCGTGGAAGTTCGCTGGGAGGAGCTCAGCTTTGTCCACTCCGCGACTGGCCTCGCTTGCCATATTCCCTCAGCCCACTTAAAGGCGGGCGAGCGAGTGGCGATTGTGGGGAGTGATCGCTCGGGTAAATCACTGCTCTTGAAATGTTTGGCTGGATTGTGCTCAGCCGAACATGGCATGTCGGAAGTCGGAGGACTCGAAGCCCAACGGGCCGCACTGGCGGGACAAGGTCGCATGGTCGGCTATGCTGGCAAAGCTCAAATTTTCCATGCAGCCTTGCACGAAAACGTCGATTTAGGTCGTAGTGACGTGGGACAAAATCGTGTCCGCGAAGTACTAGTACAAGTCGGACTGTGGGATGCCGTGTTGCGCTTGCCACAAGGTCTGAAGACGAAACTTCTGACCGATGGAGCGCCACTGACGGGGACCCAACGTGCGTTGTTAACGGTCGCGCAAGCCATGGCTGGACAACCACGTCTGTTGCTCATCGACGGCTTGCTGGATGAACTCCCACCGCCGGTGTTCGATCAAGTCATTACGGCACTGGTCGCCCCTGATGCCCCATGGACACTGCTGATAACAACTAACCATGACACCATCGCCCAGCGTTTCAATACCCAATTCAATTTGGAGCAGGTCTAAGCCATGTCTGCTAAACAAGAATTGTGGTCTGAGTTCCCCGCCTTGCAGTTGGTTCGCACGGGACGCTTTATCCGCTCCTTCGGGCGCGTGACGTTTGTCGTTCTAGTGCTGTCAATCATCGCCATGTTCTTTGTCCCCTGGCGACAAACCGCCCGTGGTATTGGGACCGTGTTGGCACTCGACCCGCAGGAGCGACCGCAACAGGTGACCAGCGGTTCCAAGGGGATGGTTGACTGGGTCAAACCGGGCTTGCGCGAAGGGAGCTACGTTGAAATGGGAGAACTACTGCTCAAATTGGCACCCTTCGCCGCTGAGGGGGTCAGCATGGCTAATTCACAGATCTTGAACATCGAATCCAAGCTGTCGGCAGCAGAGTCTAACTGGGAGTTAGCCAAGCAAGCCCAAGTGCTACAGCAGAGTAGTGGTGAGAACCTTATCAGGTCGATTGAGCAAGACCTGGAGGCCGCCAAGAAAAAATGGGAGCAGACCAGGAACGAAGTCCTCTCCCTACAAGCCGACTTGGACGACAAACGCAATCAACTGCGGATCGCCGAAGAGGTCGCCTCGCGCGGCTTGGTATCGCGCGAGGAATTGTACTCCAAACAACAAGCCACCGAGTCGCAGCGCAACAAAGTCCTCAAGGCCGAGAGCGCCGTCGAGGAGGCCTGGGCTGTGCTCAATTCCAAAGAAGCGGAGATCGAATCCAAGAAGGAAGAGATTTCCATTAAGAATCGCGCCGCCGAACAAAAGGTGCTCGACGAGATCGGAAAAATCAACACCATCCAAAAAGAGCTGACCGACCTGCAAGCCAAACGAGGCGAATTCGACCGCTTGGAAGTTCGTGCCCCGCGCGACGGCTTTATCCAACAATGGAGTGGTTTGGAAGGGAGCGATACCGTCAAAGAAGGTGATGCACTGTTCGTCATCGTCCCTGTCGCCAAAGAGCTGGCCGTGGAGATGCAAGTCAGTGGTAACGATATGCCGCTAGTACAAGAAGGGGATCCAGTGCGCCTGCAATTCGAAGGCTGGCCCGCCGTGCAATTCGTGGGCTGGCCGTCGGTCGCGGTGGGGACTTTCGGCGGAAAAGTCAACCGCGTCTTCCCAACTGATGATGGCAAAGGATTCTTTCGAGTAGTTGTTGTCGCCGATCAACATTTTGACGGGGAGAAAGGTTGGCCCGATAGCCGATATCTCCGGCAGGGCGTGCGCGCGAATGGTTGGGTATTGTTGAAACAAGTACCACTTGGTTACGAGATATGGCGTCAGTTAAATGGTTTTCCTCCGATCGTCTCCGATCAAGAACCGAAAGATTCGAAGGACAAAGCTGCCAAGCCCAAGCTCCCCAAGATGTAGTCTGGTTTCCTAGTTGGAGAACTCTCCTCTGCGCTGGAGTCCAGGCTTTAGCCGCCTTTTCTGGTTCCCAGGCAGAGCCTGGGAACGAGGGTCTGCATGTCGGACAGAACTCTATCGGACAGAACGTAGGTGTTTTGGCGCTAGCAATCATGTTGGCCTGCTGGGTCTTCTTGCCGCTGGCCAGTGGCCAAGTCGTCCGTGAAGCGGACGTTCCATCTGTCCCCGCTGTCGCTTCCCAAGGTGATTCGTCAATCGGCACTAGGCCTGCTGCTCCAGGGCGGTTGGACAACGCCCCCCCTGTTGAGGAACTCCCCAACACGAAGCCCTTAGCGGAGGTAGCTCAGGATTTGGAGCACTCGGGGACGGCCACTGCGGACAATCAGGAAGAACGTTTGGAATTGGCCGATGTGATCGCGAGCGTCTACCGTTCTTTTCCGATGATTGAGCAAGCCCGATTGGAACGCGCCCGCGCCCAAGGACAACTAGTTGAGGCCTTTGGTGCCTACGATACGAAGCTACAGGGCTATTCACTTACCGAGCCGACTGGCTTTTACGAGAACTATCGCAATGGAATTGGCGTTGCTCGCCAAACTTGGTGGGGGGGCTATATCGGGGCGGGTTATCGAATCGGACGCGGCGAATTCCAACCTTGGTACAAGGAACGCGAAACGAACGAAGCCGGTGAGTTCAAACTGGCGATGGGGATACCGTTGCTACAAGGACGCGCCATCGATGCTCAACGAGTGGCCGTGTTTCAAGCCTCACTGGCTGGACAAGCCGCCGAACCACTGATTCAAGCCTCACTGCTCTACGCCGCGCGTGAAGCGGCCATGCTGTACTGGGAATGGGTGGCCGCCGGTGCCGTGCTCGACGCCCAACGCGAGATGTTCGAACTGGCCCAACAGCGCGGCGAGCAATACGAGGTGGGGGTGAAGGCTGGTAAGTTCGCCGAAATCGATCTGATTTTCAATCAACAACTGATCGCCGAACGACGTGGAAAAGTGCTCGAGACGGAGCAAAAGTTTCGCGCCACAAGCTTCAAACTTTCGATCTTTTTGCGCAACGAAGTCGGACAACCCATGATTCCTGATGACGCTTGGCTCCCCGGTCATTTTCCGGTCATCGAACCCCAGCCAGCAAGTGATTTTCAAACCGATTTGGCTGCCGCCCTGGCGCGACGTCCCGAACTGATGCTGTTGCAATACGAACAGCGTCAGATTCAGCTCGATCAACAACTGGCCCGTAATCAACTACTGCCTCAGTTAGATCTGATGAGCGAGGCCTCGCAAGACATCGGGACTCCCGCGTCGAGCCTAAATGACAAGGGACAATTCGAATTGTTGGTGGGCGTACAGGGGGAAGTTCCCATTCAGCGACGCAAAGCCCGAGGAAAGATTCAATCCACGGCCGCCAAGATGGCCCAGATCGAGCAGAAGCTTCGCTTGCAACGCGACAAGATCGGTGCCGAGTTGCAGACGGCTTACAACGCGTTGGTTCTGTTCTCGCAGGCAGTCGAGCAGTCAGAACTGGCCTTACGGGCTGCGGTCGATACACTCAGCCGCTATCGATTCGCTTTTGATCGCGGCAAAGTCGATCTGATCTATATCAACCTGCTCGAAACAAAAGTAAACGAGACCGAGATCAAACTGGTTGAGTCACAGCGGAGTTGGTTTGCGGCTCTAGCGGAGATGCAAGCCGCCCTGGGACTCGATCCGCTGGATCAAGCCCAGATTGTGTCGCAGCTCCCCGATTCGACTCGCCTTGGCCCTGGCAATTTACCGCAATTCCCCGACGCGGCGGCTGAAAAATTCGAAAAGGATTGGCAAACACACTCTACGCCAGCCGCTAAGTGAGCCTCAGGCGCTAGCCGATAATGGCTTGCACGACTTCGCCGTAGACATCGGTTAGGCGGTAGTCGCGACCCGCGAAGCGATAGGTCAACAGTCGATGATCGATGCCCAGTAGCTGGAGCATGGTGGCATGCAGATCGTGCACCGAGACTGGATTCTCCACCGCCTTGAAACCGAAATCATCCGTGGCTCCATGGATGGTTCCACCCTTGATGCCACCTCCGGCGAGCCACAGTGAATAGCCCCAGTGATTATGATCGCGTCCTTGGCTAGCTCCGGTTCCTCCAGTCCCCATTTCAACCGAAGGTGTTCGACCAAACTCGCCTGTACACAGAATCAGCGTTTCGTCGAGTAGCCCGCGTTGCTTGAGGTCGATAATCAGTGCGGCTAGACCTTGGTCACACTCACTTGCCACGCGTCGATGCTCGGTCGCGATATTGTTGTGACTATCCCAAGGCTGCGAGGCACCGTGCCAGACCTGCACAAAGCGGACGCCGCGTTCGATCAACCGTCGCGCAATCAACAGTTGCCGATTTTGAACTCCGGTGCCATACAAATCGAGTATGTGTTGCGGCTCGTCGCTGGTGTTAAATCCCTCCAGGGCTTCCGTTTGCATGCGATAAGCCAGTTCAAACGATTCGATCCGCGCCTCCAATGCAGCTTCATGCGGGCGTTGTTCGAGGTGCCGACGATTTAGTTTTTGCAACAGCGTCAACTGTGACTGTTGCTGCTGAGGGGACAAGCGTGAATTGCGAATATGCTCGATCCACTTTTGCGAGTCCTCAATCGCTGTATCAATATGCGTCCCCTGATAAACGCCAGGCAGAAACGCCGAACGCCAGTTCTCCGCGCCGGATACAGGCAGCCCCTTGGGACACAAGGCCACAAAACCGGGGAGATTTTGGTTCTCACTCCCCAGACCGTAAGTCAACCAAGACCCGAAACTGGGACGCACTTGCCGCCCATCACCGCAGTTCATCAGCATCAGCGACATCTCGTGGTTGGGCAACTCAGCATGCATCGAACGGATCACGGCCATTTCATCAACACACTGCGCTAAATGCGGAAACAGATCACTGACCGGCGTCCCACATTCACCATGCTGTCGGAATTTGAAAGGGGAGGGGAGGGCGACTCCCGTGCGGCGCTCGGTTTGCAAGTTTTCAAAGGGGAGCATTTGCCCGGCCCGCTTGCTCAATTCAGGCTTGGGATCAAACGTATCTACTTGCGACATGCCGCCGTTGAGAAACACGTGGATCACTTGCTTGGCCCGCCGCGTGCCAATGGCTAGCGGACCATCAGCCGACGACGGTTCCGCCAGCATACCAGCCAGGGCCAACGTCCCAAAACCATTCCCGGTCTGGCGAAAAAAATCGCGCCGCGAAACAGGGAGCCTATTGTCGGGAACAGTTAGCTGCATCATCGTTACGCGTTCAATCGAGAAATAGGAATTCGTTGGCGGCCAGCAGGACGTGTGCCAAACTCTGCCAAGCCGCTTGGGCTTCATAACCGGCGGGTTGCGATGTAACGAATTGCAACGCGTCTTCGATCTCAACATCACTTGGCGAACGTGAAAGTACGCGTCGATAGAGCAAGACAATGCGTTGCTCGGCATTGTCTGCTCCAACAAATTCAGTGTGCTGGATCAGGTGCAATGCCTGTTCTTGGATAAAGCTGGAATTGAGCGCAAACAACGTCTGTTGGGGTACCGTAGTCTGCGGTCGCTTGGCGGCGCAGACACTCGGATCGGCCATGTCAAAGGCACTAAAGAATCCAGCGATCACATCGCGGTTGATGAAGCCATAAACGCTCCGACGAGAAGTGAAGGGCTCGGTAAATAAATCGTTGGGTCGGCCCCCCATGCGAAAGTCGATCTGCCCAGCCGCCGCCAACATGGCATCGCGCATGGCTTCAACTTCCAAACGTCGGCGCGGCATGCGCCACAATAGGCGGTTTTCAGGATCGATCTGTCGCGCCGCCGGGATCTCCAGCGAAGCCTGTTGGTAGACGCGTGTCAGCACAATTCGCCGATGAAGTCTCTTTAAAGACCACTGATCTTCAATTAAAAACGTGTCGGCCAAATAGTCGAGCAATTCCGGATGCGTGGGGGGATCGCCGCGAATACCAAAGTCATCAGGGGTGCGAACTAGTCCCATTCCAAAATGGCGCTGCCATACCCAATTCACCACCACACGCCGGGTCAACGGGTTGGAGCGATCGGTAATGGCTCCTGCTAAATCGAGTCGACGCTGGCCATCGCGAAATACTGACCGCGTGTCCGCAGACAGTGTCCGTAAAAAGCTCGGTTCGACGATCTCACCACGGGCCAATGGATTGCCACGCAAGAATATGTGCGACCGGGGTGGTGTTGAGTTTTCAAGCAACGACATAGCCCGCGGAGGTGACCCAGCGGAGTTCAAATTCAAATTGTCAATCGCACCCGCCAAGCCGCTGACATGATCATTCACAGGTCGGTTGAGCAGTACGCTGGCAACTTCATCCGACAGTGCCGTGGGGGAACTGGGAGCGTGCAGATGATAGCGGAGTTGCCGATTCACCGAACTGTTGATCGTTGTGTGTGCCTCATCCTCATCAGGCACGACCGCTCCTTCGCGCCTAGCCTCACAAGCTGCCGAATTTAAACCGCTCAGCCATTCCACTTGCACCGCAGCAAACAAATCTCCATAGGTCTCGGCAACATCTAACATGGATTGCGGATTACGAGTTTGAATGGCTGTCAACACACGTGGATTCCAGCGCGTGGGCTGCGTCGCTAGCCGAAACAGTTTGAGCGCGTCGGCCTCACCATTCTCTCGGCTCAGTTGTGTCACCAGCTCGCCTGCCATTCGTGAAAATTCTGCCGGTGCCAGTTCGCGGCGCTCGTACAAACGATGCCACATTCCGAAGACCGGATCATCACCATCGAGTTGTGCCAGATAGTCCCGCCAGCGGTCAAGCACCAGGGGGCGATAGTCGTCGGTACGATACGACAGAAAGGCGACCGCCAAATCTTGCTCGGGTGTCCCTTTGACCAACTCCTTTAGATACAGACCGACTTGCATTCGTAAACGCTGGCGCAAGACTTCGCTTTGCTCGCGAATCATTTCCTGGCGTTGAAACTGCCGTGCTCGAAGTTCCGCATCATATTCTGCGCGGGCCTGCGGCTCGGTGTCATGGTCGATCAGCGTGGGAAGTTCCGACGGCGCGCGGCTACTGGCGAAGGTCGCGTACAACGCGTAATAATCACGAGTGGAAATGGCGTCGTATTTGTGGTCGTGACAACGGGCACAGGCCACGGTCATGCCCATCAGGCCACGGCTCACGACATCGATGCGATCGTCGATGATGTCATGCATACTGGGATACTGGCGCCCCACGGTTAGAAAGCCCAGACCAGCCAGCGCCGCGTCGTGTTCGTCCAACCCCAATTGATCAGCGGCGATTTGCTCGGTGAGAAAACGATCGTAGGGGAGATCCCTATTCAGGGCGGCAATCACATAATCGCGATAGGTGTACGAAAACGCAAAACGCGTAACGCCCGTCGCTCCACCGCCGTGTGTGTCCGCGTACCGCGCGATGTCTAGCCAATGCCTTCCCCAACGCACTCCGTACTGTGGGGAAGCCAGCAAGCGATCAACGACGCGCGCATAGGCATCGTCGGTATTGTCAGCTTCGAAATCCAGTATTTCTTCCCACGTCGGTGGCAGCCCCGTCAAATCGAAAGTCAGCCGACGCAGCAAGGTGCGTTTGTCGACACCCGGTGAGAGTGCTAAACCAGCTTGTCTTAATGCCGATATAACGAAGCGATCGATATCTGTAACGTCCGATGTGATCTGCTCAACGGGGTTCTCATCAGTAATCTCGACTATTGGAACGCGCGGTCGCTGAATGGGACGCCAGGCCCAATGCGTGTCGTAGTTGGCACCGGCGGCAATCCATTGCGTGAGCAATTCGATCTCAATCGTCGTTAGTGGCGGCCCAGCTTCTGCCGGTGGCATGCGCTCTTCTGGATCGACAGCTTTGATGCGGCTCAGGATGAGACTATGTTGTGAGTCACCCGGACTGATCCCAGGCCCGTCGCTCAATTCCGCCATGGCGGCTGGGAGACTATCGAGTCGAAAATCGCTGACGCGAGCAGAGGCATCGGGACCGTGACAGGCATAGCAATGCTGCGAGAGAATTGGCAGCACTTGCGCGGCAAAATCGATATCTGCTGAAAAAACAAAATTCGCAGAGTTCGCTAGCGTCAGCCAGCCTGCCAACAGTGTCGAGAGCCACGCAAGTTGGGGGCGATAAGCAGCGTGAATATCAGCTCGAAGCGTGCTGACTAAATAAGGAATCATAGTTTTGCCCCTGGTAATCGAGGTAGCTAGACCCCTGATTATCAACTATCCGAGGTGTGGATTCAAGCATTCGAAGGCCATTGGTCAGCAGATTGTAACTCCAGTGTTTTTTTGCGCGCTTTGTGCTCTATCGTGGCAATGTTAGCATCGTTCGGGAAATTACTGTCGTGGCGTCGTTCGCCAGAACGTAGACTCCCTGCGGTCTGGCGACCGCAGCTACGGGGACGAGGCGACACTTATTTCCCGAACGATGCTTAATTTCTTACCCACTCGGAAACTGTCGGCAGTACTCGTAGACGGCCATGGTGGTCGCGGTGACGACGTTGTAGCTGGCGGGGAGTCCGTAAACTGGGATTTCAACTACGTCGTCTAGAAGCTCCAGAACCTCGGCCGAAAGCCCCTCGCGCTCGGAGCCGATGACCAGAGCGGTTTGTCTCGCGAATTGGTAGGTGTAGAGCGATTGGGAATTGCTTGTCTGCTCGAGCCCAACCAGTTGAAATCCAGTCGCGCGCAGTTTTTCCAACACGGGGGGCAAGCTCCGTGGAGAAGAAATCTTAACGGTATCCATCGCGTCGCGGGCAATGTCGCGATCGACCTTGCCACCACCACAATAAATGATCTCGCCAATGCCGCTGCAGCCAGCCAGCCGCACCATGCGACTCAGGTTGACATTGCTACGCAACGGTGCAGAGACCAGTAACAACGGACGCGGTTGTGATAGTGGCGTGGGTGGAAGATGGCGAAGATGTTCGAAGCGTGGCATAGGTCACGGCGCAGGGAGGGGCAGGATGATATCAAGTAGTTTTTGCGGCGCGACGCAACCTTCGCGCTCAAATTGCAACTGTGCTTCAGCCCGTAACGCTGCGCGCTGAGCAGTTGGGGCGTGGAAACTATAGTTCCATTTCAGAGCTACCGCCATTAATGAATGGCCGAGACCATGTAGTTTGTCAATGGTCGCTTCCCAAGCCACTGGCGGTATACGCAGACGGGGATCGGTACCGCCATGGTTGGCTTCTACTACCAATGAAAAAGCCTCGGCGAAACACACGAACACAGGCTCCTGCAAGAGTCGCATGTGCCGCACGCATCGCCGCGCGTCGCGCAGCAGTTGGATGTGCTGAGCGTGTTGTTGGCGAAGCGCGACCAGATCGTAGCATAACCTTGCGCTCAAAGCCAGCCAACGATAGTGGCTGGTCCTCATGATCAATGCGCGATTCAAGTGAGTCCAATCCCGTTGCATGATCTCCCACGCCCGTGGCAGATTGTTTTCATAGAGAGCCTGTTGAATGCGAGATAGCCACCAAAAGAAACGTGGAGACTGAAACGATTGATTGGCGATTGCTTCGCTGGCAATTCCCAGACTAGCTTGCGCCTGCTCCGCCTGGTCGACCACCAAATCAGAAGTGTGCGCCGCGCCGACGTGCATCCAAAATAGCGACATCGGATCGGCGCGCTCGTGCGCACTCAAGCGCAGTGTGGTGGTTAAAGTCCGCAGCTCACGCAATTGATTTGCCTGCCAGTACGTCCCCAGCATGGCCCATTGCAAGAATTGTTGTTCCCATTGCGTGCTGGCGGGACACGTGCGATAGAGGCTCAGCGCGGCATGACCATACCGGGCGGCGGCGGTGAATTGTCCACGCTGCACATGCCACACAAACATGCAGAAGTGTGACGTGGCCAGCGCTTCATCCGCGCGGCTACTCCGCGCCAAGCGGCGTCCGAGTCGCAGGCGTTGGACTGCACGCAAGCGATGTCGTCGGCCACCAAACGACAACAAAATCCCCGAGCGCAGGAGCGCTAGGGCGCGATCAAAATCGGTCCCGCATTTCTCCGCCAACCTAGTCATCCCTAAGATTACATCGGGACCAAATTGATTGTCGAGAAAGGTAAGCGGTGGAGAAAGGCGATTCAGGCAACGTTGCATTTCGGTGAACGGTACGGACTCGGAGCTCGAGGCAGCCGGTACAATCGTCGCGCGTGGGGTACTTATGCCCAGTCGAAAAACTTGTGCGGCCAAACGCAGGTGCGATAGACGGGTTCGCTTCCAACTGGTTATCCCCAGTTGCTGCAAGGCAACTTTCAGCTTGGCTAATCCTTGGTCGAGTTCTCCCGCGCGAATTCTCTGTTCGCCAGACAGGCACCGCAAGATAGTCGCCTGCTCCTCGTTGGTGACGGCCGCCTGCAATTCTTCTTCCAACAGTTCGTCGTAGAGTGCAGCTGCGGCTTGCGAACTACCGACCCGCGCCAAACAATCCGCTTTCATCCGCGTTACGCGTTGTTGCTCGACGGGCGTGCGCTGGGCTTGGGGGTGATTGGCGCGATCAAGAAATTCGATCGCCTCCGCACTACCGCTCGAAGCCATCGCATTCCTAGCCGCTTCCAAGTAACAGGAAGAGGCCTCGCGAAAATGCTCGGCAGACCAATAGTGGTCCGCCACACGTGCCCAGGGAGGGGGCGTTTCGCATGACAAGATCCGGGCGAGTCGATAGTGGCGGCGGTGCAAGCGATCATGGGGAATGGACTGCTCAATGGCTCTACGGAATTTCTCATGTGCGATCTCCACATCCGATTCCAATTCGCCACCTCGCGAGCGAATCCAGCCTTGACTGGCAAGCAAACTGAGGGTCCGCTGTAGTTCGTGTGGCAGAATGCGAGAGACCATTTGCAATTGATGAAAACTGAGTGATTGATCCGCCACCGCCAAGAATTGCAAGATATTCTCGGCGGCTTGTGGAAGCATGCTGAAGCGCCGCCTAACGCTGCTTTGCGAATCGGCGATCAACCAGTCCGAGCCTGAGATGTCACCTCTTTCAGTGTGATGAACGTAGGTCCGAAAAATCTCCTGCAGTAGAAACGGATTGCCGCTCGCTCGATCAACAATATCGTTGGCGACTGACATATTCATCGGTACTTCGGCCGCTGCGGCCCAGCGTTCCAACAACCACTGACAAGTGCCGGTGGTCAAGGGACTGAGTGGCAGCCGAGTCAGCTCGAACGGGAGCGGGTGATGACTCACATGGGTTGAGTCATCGGCTTGTAGCAGTTCGCTTAGTTGGTGACTACCACTTTCATCGACCAACACCAATGCGCCACGAAATCCGCCGGGGTGGCATACCAGACGCTTGAGGGTTCGCAAACTCTCGGAGTCGGCCCACTGCGCGTCGTCGACGCATAGAATCAATCGTTGATGATGGCTCAGCTCCAGCAACCACTGCACAAAGGACGATAGACTGACGTCGTGCGCAGTCGCGCTCGTGGCTACGTCGGTCGAAGTCTGTCGCACTGCCGGGAGAGGCTCGAGCAATAGTTGTTGTACCTGTGGGAACAGATGTCGTATGTCAACCGCCTGTCGTTCCAGTGATTCCCTCCAGCTCTCATCGGGCAATTGGGGAACCGCCGTGGTCAACTCCTGCACCAGCGCATTAAGGAGTCGCACAGGGGTGTGATCCTGCCGATAACAGCGCACCGACAGTAGCAAGCACTGTGGTTGCTCCACGGTTTTGGCCCAGCACTGCAACAGTGTCGACTTGCCACTCCCCGATTCACCTTCCAAGATGACCATCGCCCCCCCGCGCTCGGTCGCGGTGTTAGACACACAATTCACAGCGGCATCCATGGCCGATAGTTCTGCCTCGCGACCGTGGCACTCAAACTGACTCGCGAACACGCGCTGTTTATCTAAACGCCCCTGCAGTCGCGCGACGACTTGATTGCCAACAGGCCGCTGATCGGCTCCGGTACGTAGCAGATCAACGCACAACTCCGACAGGTCTTCTGGGGCGTCACGCAAATTGTGTCGAAGCTGTTCCAGCTCCAGACGGTAGCTCCCCGCAGGTTGCCCCGTTTGTTGACTAGCCGGCTGACTCGTCTGGGACAGATCGATCTGAATTGGTGGAAAACTATCGGTCAATACTTCGTACACCATGACACCAAAGCTATACCAATCACTCGCATAGGTCGCCGAACCGCCGCCGATCACCTCTGGGGCCATATACTGCAGCGTCCCTACCAAGCGATTGTGTTGCCCAGCGCGGACCGCCAAGCCCAAGTCGAGCACCACCGCGCGATTTCCCGCCGCGATCATCATGTTGGAACATTTGATATCGCAATGCAGTACCTGATGTTCGTGCAAATAGTTGATCGCGGATGCAAACTGACCCAAGACACGACGAAGTTCACGCCACCGGGGCTCCAGTTTCTTCGGAAACTTGCGGAACCATTCGCGGATCGTCTTCCCTTCCACTAACTCCATGGAAAAGTAACGCACTTCTCCTTCGCAAAATGCGTCATACAATTTTACCAAATTGGGATGGCTCAATTGCGACAGCCAGCGGAACTCTTCGATAAAACGATAGATGCTCCAGGCATCGATGCGACGCATCACCTTGACTGCTACCTGGGCCGTACTTCTAAGGTCAATGGCGGCATGCACGAAACCCATACCGCCACGTCCCAGCAGTCGCAGCAATAGGAAACAACCCAAATTGAGCGGCAAGGGATCAATCGAGATCGAAGCCGACACAGACGCTTCCTTGACGGTCGAATCGGAATGACTGATCGGTTCCGCGACCTCAGGTTGCGAACGGTGGACCGGCAGTTTACTCTCCGTCAGTTCCAACAGCCGAATCAGTTGATCGGTCTGAGTCTGACACAACGGCAAATACGACTCGGGGTTTGGCGGCTGAGTATCGTATCGCAAGCGGAGCGCGTACTCCAACACGATCAGTCGTATCACCAGCTCCGCTCGATTGGCCAATTCCGGAAAACGCAGCAGAAACAGCGGCACACAGGGCTTGACGCGTTGATCATCGTCGATGTCATCCGCACTTCCCGCATCCGCGTCGATACCTTCACTTCCCGCATCCGCGTCGATACCTTCACCCGAGCTGTCGGTGGCGTTGCGGTTGTCCTCTTCGGCCGCTGTATCGTCAGTTACCGATTGCGATTGCGAGGGAGGCTGGAAGGCGAACTCTAGCTCCACGCTCAGAATTCTGGCGAGCAGTTCTAAGCGATTGGCTTCGCTGGTCTGTTCCAGGAATTCCCCGTAACGTTGCGGTGCGAAGTTCCGCCAACTGTTGCGAAACGCTTTTTCGAGTTCACTCAGTTCAAGACTCAAGGGTGGGTACTTTTGAAAAGAAATCTGCTCTGATTCATCGCCTGAGGTTCACATCAGCTTACTCTGAAATGACCTCCAATACTTGCTGCTCAGTATCCCAATCGAGTCGCAGATTGGGGGTTGGCTGCGCGCCATGCTCAACCAGCCACTTTGAAAGCGGGGCGACCACGTCGGTCTCAATGGTCCGCTGTAGCGGCCGCGCGCCGAGGTTGGACTGGAATCCCGCGCGAGCCAAATGGGCCAGCAAGGCCTCCGTCCACCGGATGTTCCGTCCGTAACGCTGTAGCCCTTCGCGCAGCCGTAAGTCATCCAATTCCTTGATGATGATTTGCTGGATCACTTGGCGACTGAGTGGGAAAAAGGGGATGACACCATCCAGTCGATTGAAAAACTCGGGCCGGAATGACTTGCGAACTTCGCTTACGTAGTCGATCCGTGCGTCATCACTAAAGCCCAGTGAGCTACCGTGGCGAGCACCAATATTACTGGTCATGATGATGACCGAATTGCGAAACGAGGTGACGCGTCCCAGGCGGTCGGTCAAACGTCCTTCGTCCAAGACACTTAACAGAATATCGAAAACTTCCAGCGATGCCTTTTCCACTTCGTCCAATAGTAGCACACTCAGCGGTCGCGAACGAATTTGTTGAATCCATCCAGCCGAATTGCCGGTGGAGTCGTTCAGAAACCGAAAGCCAGCCGAGGCACCTGCGTACTCACTCATATCCAGTCGCACCATCGGACTTTTTTCAGCGGCACCAAACAGATAGTGGGCCAGTGATTTAGCCAACTGAGTTTTTCCGACACCGGTTGGTCCACACAACAGCAAACAACCAAAGGGGCGTCGTGGGTCTTGGACTGCCGACTTGATCCGCGTCACCACCCCGGCCACTTGTTGACAGGCCGCCTGTTGACCGATCACATCCCGCGCTAATTCCGTCACTACCTCGGTTTTGTCGAGCGTTTGCGCGTCGTCCAGGAGCGTCAGTGACAGTCCGGTGCGCGCACTGAAACGTTGTAGAATCCAGGGGACCGTCCAATGCTTGGGGAGTTCCGTTTGGCGACGGCGACCAATCAATTCTTGCACAAACCGCATGGCTGGTCCCGGCGCCGCAGCATGCCGTTGAAACTGTCGACACAAACGAGAGATACAGGCGGGGATGCTCGCATCAAATTTAATGTCAGATGATTGTAGATGATTGTTGAGAGTGACGCGCAACAGTTCCTGCTCGAACTCAACCCGCATGGGTTCAACACGGACCATCGGCAACGCATCGATCAGGGCCGGGAGCAGTCGGCGACAAGCGTCCAACTCGCTGGGGTTGGCCTCCGTCACCAGCCGTAAACTGCCGCTACGGATGTAGGGGATCAAGAAGGCGGCCAGCGAATCGCGTGGCTCACGGCCACCGACGGAAACCAAGTCGAGCAGATTTTCGATGGCCAGTACACCATCGATATTGGCCAATTCGGCGACCACCCCCTCGAGTCGTTGTTGCCACTGTCCCAAATAACGCATGCCAGCGATCAGTCGCCCCGCGCTGCTGGCCCAAAACATGGGGTCCAACGGCTGGGCTTCGGTCCCCTTCCTGCGTTGCTGCTTGCGCTCAGAGCGACGCGCCAAATAAAACTCGCGGGCCACACTGCTGATCAAAGTCGTTTTGCCGACCCCCGTTTCACCCACTACCAAACAACTCCCTTTGCCAACTGTTTCACTGATCGATCGCAAGACTTCATCGCGCGCACCCGGCACCATGGTCAAGCTCCGTCCCGCGTGCAATGGTTCGGCCACCATCGACAAGACCCGCGTGTGACTGCTCGCGCGCGCGACCCCCGGAGACACCAAATCGATCCGCAGCCACCGCAATTCGCTCGCCGCCGGTGGCCACAATTTATGCACGTCGCGCGGTGCAAGCGTGGCGGTAAGCGAGCGTACCGTTTCCGACAGAATCGTTGTCAACAGTCCGCGCTCCGGGACGTACAGCACTTCGCCAAAGTCGGGGAGCATGCAATACAATTGATCGCGCGGATCGAGCAACTCCACGTAGCGGACAGGCAACTGCACCCGTGGGCCAGCCGGATAGCGCCGCTCTTTGTAAATGATGGCTGGCTGTACGTCAAACTTCTTGTGCGCCAGCGTCGCTGATTTCCAATTTGTCAGCGACGACACGCGACGCTTCTTGACTTCACGGTTGAGACTCTTCTTCAATTGTCGCAGCGCTTGTTCGACGGAGACCCCCATCCCTTGGTACATCAGCCCATCGAGCAGTTGAGCGATAGCCACACCTGGGGCAACTTGGTCGATCAGTACAGGGAGCTTGGCAAACATTCCGTTATGGTTCCCGCAATTCGGGGTGCATGGGCAAACACTCGACCCACCACTGCAGCGTTCGCGCGGCGGCGCGTTGTCCATCTAGCCACATGTAGGGCCACAGGTCGACGGAGGCGCCGCTAATCATATCCACCATCGTTTCCCCTAGTCGTCCGCGAATCGTCGTGGTAGGCCAAGGTTGCTCGTCAGGCGTGCGTGGCGTCCCCCCCTGGTCCGATAAGCGTTCGCGTCGAACGAGCTCCTCCAACTCATGTTCCGCGAGACCGTCAGGAACCTCGATCGCACGCAGGCTCAGTAAATGACTGGCGCTGGGACTGCGACGCTCGGGTAGGTCCAATCGGTATGTCCCCAACAAAGGGCGAATGATACCCAACAATGACACTCCCGAAACTAAACAAAAGCCTGGCAGCGGATGCTGATCGGCCACTTCAAATTGCCAACCATATCGCAGGCAGTTTACCAAACTGGTCAGGGCGCTACTGGAAAAAGTACCATCCGCTCGCATTTCGATGCGACTTCGCACGCGATAGGCCGGGAGGCTTGGATCACGATCTTGCAGTACACGCAAGCCATGCGTCAGGGGATCGAAGCCAATCAGCCAGGTTCTCGGTGCCAAAGCCGTGTCGATCATTACTGCGGCAACGGAAAGATGATCCACCAGATGCCGAACCGCTTGTGGTAATGGTAAATTCCCGGCACCTAACTGTTGGTCAGTGATCGCTGCCCGCAGGTCATCTTGGGCGTGCCAGTCCTTGATTCCGCGGCGCGTCCCCAAGGCATCGGGATCACGTCTGGTCATCGCCGGAGCGATGGGGGACAGGTCTATCTTGGGGCTCATCGGTCTCAGGAGCCCTTCCTTAAATCCTTTCAGGGCCTCCGAGCAACGGTAGAGTTGTTCGCGCAGGGCGTAGTACGAGGCGGCATGCGACTTGCCTGTCGTCCGACGATCGATCTCACGCAGGTCATCTTCCAACCGGTTCAACCGCTGGTCGAGTTGGTCGTAGAGTGCTTCCGCTCGCGCCAATAGCAACTCATTGTCGCGCAGCGGTCGCCGGGGATCAGGCGGAGCGATGGCCAATGGCAAGACTCGGCAATTTAGGTTCGCTTCGTCGGGACGATGGGTGATTTGAACCAACGCCGGGGAATCGATCGACAAATTCGACAAGCAATCGGCCAGCGGTCCGATGATCTCACTCTCCAACATCCGCCTCACGGCTCGCGCCCCCAGCTTTGAGTCAAAGCCGCGATGGATCACCTGCTTGATCGCCGATGCATCGACGTTGACGAAAATCTTGCGACGCTTGATCCCATCTCGCGAAAGTACTTGTTCCATCTGGATGGCGACGATCTGCTCCATGTCGTGCGCGTCAAGATTGCGGAAAGGGACCACTTCGTCGATGCGATTAAAAAACTCTGGACGAAAAAATTGCTGAGCCGCTTTGATGTAGATTTGCTGTCGTCGCTCCGCAGAAACTTCGAATCCTAAATTGGAGTTCTGCTCGGAGGCACCCAAGTTACTGGTCATGATGATCACCGCTGAGCGAAAATCGGCGACTCGCCCCCGCGCATCGGTCAACCGTCCCTCCCCCAAGACTTGCAACAAGTAATCAAACACATCTGGATGTGCTTTTTCTATTTCGTCCAACAAGATCACGCAGTTGGGTTGCCTCCTCACGGCGGCCGTTAGTCGTCCATCGGGTTGATCGAACGTGCCGACCAATTGTTCAGCCGCATGCGGCGTAGTCAACTCGTTCATATCCAGTCGCACTAGCTGCGCGTCGTCGGTGTAGAGCAGTCGCGTCAGCGCCTTGGCCGCTTCAGTCTTTCCCACGCCCGTCGGGCCCAACAGCAACAGTACTCCCAATGGTCGATCGGGGGGATGTAGATGCTGTGCGTAGCGGATCACCGTCCGCGCGAGCGCTTCGACTGCCGTCGGTTGTCCGATCAATTCAACAGCCAGTGATTTTTGAATCGTCCGCTGATCACCCAGGCCTCCCAACAACAGCATGGGGTTGGCCCCCATTTGCGCGCCAGCCAACTGCAGCACGCTTCGCCGGGCCACGACCGACGCCGAATGCTTGGTCAAGGTCTTGCACATCTCAATGGCTTTGCCCGGGAAAGCTTGATCGGGGGCGAAAGTTTCCTGATGTCGCAACACCAAGGGAACAATCTCGGGATGGAAGTAACGCTCGCCACGCAGTTCAATGTCGTATACCGCTTGCAAGGTAATGGGGAGCGCGTCGTCGCTGCTCAAGCCTGGAACGCGTATTAAGTGAAAGCGATCGGCTAGCGCGCGGTCGCGGCGTCGCAACACCGCCAATTGCTCGGCGGTCGCCTCGGCCAAAATTCGCACTGGCCGTTCAGCCAAAAAGCCGCGGAGCACATCGGCCGCGCTCAAGCTGCTATCCCGCGTTCGTCCTGCGGTGAACAGACCTACCAAGTCATCGAAGTACAAAATATGATCGCGACGGGCCGCTTCGCGTAAAATCGCTAACCAACGTTGTTCCCATTGTCCGAGGTAGGACATGCCGCTAATTAAGCGTTGCGGTGACAGCCACCACACCTGCGGTTTTTGATCGCGACGGCGATGAAATCGCGCGACTCGACGTCCGACGCATTCGCGAATAATGGCCGTCTTGCCAACCGCCGGAGGTCCCACGATCAACACTCCTTGTCGATCATCGCGTTGCAACAAACGATCAACCTCATCAACTACCTCGCCACGCCCGATGGCCGCTTGGTAGTCGTCCACCGCGTCGTCTAAGCACTGGCCTACCTTATGCAACTCCTCGCTGCCGCTTATCCGTTGACTACCGAAAAGGGCCGCCAGTATATTTTTTGACTTCTTGTGTTCTTTGACCGTCGTTTCCACCTCCACTTCCAGTGGCTCAACCCACATCTCGCCACTGTGTTCGAGTCCCTCCAGCGCAGCTTCATTCCCCTCCGCGATCTGCGTCTGCGCCCACTGTGCGTAGACTTCGCTCGCGCGCGTCTCCAAGTCAACCAACGATTCGAGCTCGAACGACACCTCGGGGATCGATGGTGAAAAGGCGATGGTCCGTGAAAAAGCCGGGACGCACACGATTAGCAATTTCCAGCGTAGCGTCCGATCGCGGAGTGCCAACAGTAGCTTAACAGGTACCGCTCGCGTATCGCTATCGTAGAGCCACTCGCTAATCCGCGTCGCCTCGCCCCGCTCGATCCAGCCACTCACCGACTTCCGCATCTTGTTGCCGAGCTTGGTCAAGGCAACAGTCAGAAGTGGATCGCGCGTCGTAATCCGCGGGCCGCGCACGGGTCGACAGAGGTAGACACTTCTCCCCTCTTCGCGCTCGACTTGCACATAGGCACTCAGCGTCAGACGCATGGTTGGTCGTACTCAGGTTGAACTGTATTCGAAGCTTCACTGACGTCGCGTTATGGCAGGTAACCTTCAAAATCGCAATCCGCCGTGTAAGCCACGCGGCAGTCATGATAGCTTGAATCCGCTCCCTCGCCGAGTAGTTCGCAGCGTTTGCGATGTAGCGACCGAAA
>JBGSJT010000617.1:0-3850 GCA_041741715.1 Pirellulaceae bacterium
CTCGCTTGCAGAAGGCCCTCGCGGACAACCCGCTCGCTTGCTGTTCCGCTATGATCAACCGCCAAAACTCTTCCTTTTCCGACCGCTTCGATCTGTCCATTGCTAGGCTCCAAGTTCGAGGAAACAAATCCTCCAACTTAAACCACCCTGCAAGATGCACTTTCCCGAACGCTCACAAATTCGCAGCTATTCATTGATGAACATCCGTCCTGAACCTTCTGGCATCCTGCGTTATCGATTTCGTCATCAGCAATCGCAAACAGTAAATCGATTGCCACGATCGACGCGTTAAACAAATCATCGATAACGGAATACCAATGCGAAGAATTGGTTATTCGAGCCATCGAGGAAGAATAGTTGTCTGCCCTAGAGCTCATTCCTGGTACGACGTCAACGGGAATTCGGGTCGAACCGTTCCATGTGAACTTTCTTGCGGTAAGGGGCGTCCCTAAAACATTTCGCCAAGCAATCTCGAAGATCGCATTGAGCCAGAGTTGCTCACTACCGATCTCCCAAAAGCCAGCCTGCCAATCATGCCAGACGAACCGACTCACGTGTGTCGGTACTCCATATAGGCACTTGCCAGCATCGCGAGCAATTCCCATATAAGAGTCGCGTAGGCTAGGCTTCTGGAGGTCTTCTATGAAAATCCGCAAATTTCGACTACATCCTGCGTCGATTCCGACCGGTTGGCCGTCGCTGTACGTGATGGCGTTACCGCTTGCATCATGCAATGCACTTTCCGCTACCATAGGCTCGAATATAGCGTTACCGAGCTTGAGCTTGTGCGTATTATCTAGAATTCGCAGTTGCCATTCGCGTTGGAGCAAATCGCCAAGTTTGCAGATCTCGGCTGGCTTCCCTTCCTCGTGGCGTAGGAAGAGCTGCTCTGGCTCTCGGCTAGGACCACCATAACATCCTACGCTCTTCATTCCAAAGATCTCTGGCGGCTCGGGGGTCTCGTGCCGCTTTGGCCACTCAGGCACAATTGACTGCGTTAAGACACAGGCAATTTTTCCGCCCTGGCTTGCCTCGTGAAATCGCTCTTGAATTCTCGTTAACGACTTTCTCCACAGGCCCGACTCCGAGACTTCTAGCGGTTTAAAACTCTTCGCAGTGTCGAGAGTAATTTGAGGCGGCATATCGGGTGGGTTTGCATCTTGCCTATCTTCAGGCTCACGACCATTTTCCATTTCGCTTTCCTAGATGCGGACAGATGTGCCTTCTTCTCCGATTAACGGGCTTATGGTAGTGATCGATCACCGCTTGGCGATGGACCGGAATCTCGCCATCTGGCCCGTGCATTTGCGTACGATTTGCTGATTTGGACGTAGAAAACCGCTCCAGTAATCTAGCAAAACATTTCCTTGACGTGTTGAAGGTCTCTAAATGATCTTCCTGAATTCGAATGGGAATTAACTGGCCGATCAATCGCCACGGTACGCTGTACCGATTGTCCGCATACTGAATGAAGCCTTCGCTGTCGACTCGGCGATCAACGACTTGCGCCGCGTCGAAGCTAATTTGACGGCAAGCGACCGAAGCTTTTGACACCCTCAGTGAAGTGAAGCACTCCGGCCGCTATACCGATCAACAAGGCTGATCATCGAGTTGCTTTTCCGGTGAGCCACGGGTGAGAGCTTCCAACGGGGCGCATGAAGTCTGGAAACGGTAAGGAAAGTCCGCCTGGTTCGGTTCCGAGTTGGTAGCATTGCCACGCGTCTTCGATGAGCAGCTCGTCGTCGCCATCGCCTTGCGTCATGGTGATTTTTCCAAATACTGCGACGGGAATTAACTTGCCATCCGCTGCAAACGCGCGATCGGTACTGATCCCAGTCAGTTGAATACCGTCAGAAAGCCATTTTACCGAACCCTTCGAGTATGGTTTCCCGACGAGCATCGGAATGCTATGGGCGATCATAATCGAGTCAAATTCCCATTCGCCACTGTCTCCGCGGTGAAGTGTATATCGTGTTAGGAGGTATCGTTGTTGACGACGGTTCACCGTCTTTTGTTCATTGTCTTGTAACTCGTAAACGGTTCGCTTGATGGATTCAATCATATCAAAGGAGACAGTCTCGCCGGACCGATTGATATTGCCAATGATGAGTTCCCCTTTGCTGATGATATGTACGGGTGGCTTATCAGGTTCAGGACGATTCTCAATTTCTGTGTCAATTGGCATTCGGAACTGCTTGGCATCCATCGCGTCGTAGCTACCGAGCAGTCGCTCTAATCTCGTGACGCCTTCTTCAAACCCCATGGTTGCTCCGTCAACTGAATTGTGGGCAGTTTGGGCTTCGGCAAGAACTGAAATTCCCAAGCTCAAAGCTACGACCGCGGTCAAAATCAATGTTCTGTTCATTGTTCTCTCCTGGCTTCCGCCAAATTTTTTCGGCAAGGCTGACTCTCGGGGCATCCGAAATGGTTCCCCCCTAAAGATTGACTAGTTGCCAATGCACTTCGTCCCTCACGCATTGCGGAAAATTTCGAATGTTTAACCAGACCAGTTGTCGGCAGTGTCATCAAACGAAAAAACGGCCGGAATACATCCGGCCGTTTGCGGGGCTGACTGAAAATTAAAGCCCCATTCCTTCAGTTTCGTGCCAAGTTACTGGGGAGAAGTCACTAAAGTCGCGACCATCTACTCTGATGTAAGCCTTTCCATTCGCTTTCGGCAGGGCAACCTCAAGCTGACGCGAGTCGTCGCGCAGGTAAATGAAGTTGTCGTCTGTTCGCAGTCGGCGAAATGTGAATGTGACCTTTCCACTGCGGTCACGTTCAAGCACGCTGCCGCTGCTACCCGCAATAAAGTGACCGCCGTTCGACAAGTATGGCGTTCGGTACTTCTGAGCATTGCGGAACTTTGTTGGGGCGTTTTCGAGTCCCCGAACGCTAAGTCGGTTCGGATCCACCTTGATTCGGTCCGCAACATGTGACGGGACACTCAAACGATCCGAGACATGGGAAGGTGTACTCAGACGATCCGAGACATGCGAAGGGGGCCTTAAACGCTTCGAAAGATCCGACGGGATCTTGAACTGAGCATTGGCCTTTTCGGTAACCGAAACAACCGCCAAACCTGCGACGACAAGCAACATAAGCAACTTCTTCATTTTCCTGACTCCGACTAATGGTTCTGATGGGAATAGCTTTCCCAGGAAACTTTTGGTGGCACCGTTTGCCCCCTACGAGCTTGAACTAGCAAGACAGAACGCTTCGCCCTCACAAAGAACTGAGAATCGGTTCGTGTTTTTTGGGAACGCGCGATTCGATGCAGAATCGAAGTAAGCAGACTGATCCTGACGCAGCGGACCGACGTATCCAAAAAACACTGCTCGCCGACGTCTCCGCGACACCAACTGTGGGGAGGTTGCTAGAATCTGGTAGAAACCAACTTCGTCCAAATTCAGCAAACGGTACGCAAATGCACGGGCCAGATGGCTACATTTCGGTTCAACGCCAAGAGGTAATTGATCGGCTGGCAGATCGATTCGAGCAAGAGTTGCGAGACGGTGCGGCACCTCGCATCGAGGACTTTTTGTCCTCCGAGAGTGCCGATCTACGCCCATATCTGTTGAGAGAATTGTTGGCCCAAGAGCTTGAGCTGCGCCGCAGTGCAGGCCAGCACCCTTCGATGGACGATTATCTCCAGCGGTTTCCAGATGATCGGACCGTTGTCCAGTCGGTGTTTATGCCGGCGATGGAGGTAGCAAGCACTTTAGACCCAGCCAAGGATACGGAGCTGGAACCGATAGACGACGGCCCGCTACCCCAGCGGATTGGTCGGTACGTGATCGAGCGGCAGCTCGGCAAGGGGGGCTTCGGAGTCGTCTACCTGGCGCACGAT
>JBGSJT010000618.1:0-2594 GCA_041741715.1 Pirellulaceae bacterium
TGCCCACTCGCGTCCTCGGTCAGCGAAAGCCTGCCGCTGCGTGTGATCTCGGATAATGGGCTCAATCGCCTTGGCTAGAGCTGAAGGCTCCATTTCGTCAGTGACGACACCCGCTCCCACGCGAGAAACCATCCTCATCGAACCGGCTTCGTTCGGTCCCACCGCTAGAAGACACCGGCCTGCCATCATGTATTGGCTCAGCTTAGTAGAGAACGAAAGCCGCGTGTAAGCGGCAATCGTTGGATTACAACTTTCAACATGCACGAGTATATCGGACTCATGAAACACTCTCGGCAAATCAGCGGGATGCTTCCAGCCACTCAATTCAACAATCGGAGGCACATTGAGCGCTGCCTGATATGCGCTGAGTTGGGATTCAGGCGCATAGATCGCCAATCGCAATTGAATAGAGCAACTCTTCGAGAGCAACTCCAGCGCCAAGGCAAGTGCCCGCAAAGTTTGCCAACGTTCGAGCCCAAGATTGCCTGAGTAGACCAACCTGATTGTTCCATCGGGTTGACGCGGCGACGTCTTGTATTCGCTCGGACCAATACCCGTGGTATACCAAGTCCATTTCTTGCCGTACCGATTGCTAAATTCTTCGGCCATGATGGGACTAATCGCCGCCAAGCCGCTGGAATATTCGACCGCGCGTTGGACCCACCGTTGGGAGAGGCTTTGCAACGACGCTGCAAAGTGCATTCCCCCATATTGTGCTGTGACGAAATCGTCAGACACATGTGTAAAGAGCGGCAAATTCAAACGTGAACAGGCCAGATACACGGTTTTCGTAAGTTGATAATTGCCCAACAGCGCATAAACACAATCGGGCTGCAATTCCCGCAGTTGACGTTCGAGAATTCTCCCCAGGGGGAAGTTCGCGCTCCACAATTCCGCGCAAGGACGCAGCCAGTTCATTAATCCTTGTCGTCTCGTAATCGATGCCACTGTCCGGCGGAGAAACGAGCTCGATTGAGTGGACCGATAAGAGTGAGATGTGGAACTTTGTTGGACTTCTGAAGCTGGAATGCTAACGCAACGAACCTTTCCCCAAGGACGGATCGTTCGATAGTCGCCACAAATGGCAGCATCCGGCAACCAGTTCACAATGTTCGGAAAGTAGATCTGAGCAAGTTGCTCGCGGGGCCAACCTTGGAACAGCGACTTCATCAACATGCCATTGCACTGATCGCCACGAATAGGGTTCATCGAGACAATGGCAACCTTGGGATAGTCAGCGGCACACATGAAATACTCCTCTTTGCAAGGCCAACTGAGCACTCATTCGGCTTTCGCGGGTGAGCATCCATAGGAGCAGCGATCCCCAAAAGGCCAGCGTTTCTTCGGGGTAAGAGAGTCGACCAGCATTTGCTGGAATGTAGTAGAAGAATATTAATAATTGCGCTAAGAATCCCAACGCGAACGGATTGGTTTTGCACACGGAGTCGGTCCAAGCAACGGCCAACAAATAGCCCATCACTCCCATGAACACGAGCGCGCCATAAAAAGTTAGATCAGAGGCTAACCAAGGGTAAGCTGTATGCCACACCGTGTAAGCGTCGTAGTTAGCCGCGCCCTGAAGACGCATAGGATAGGTACTTTCTTCGATAGCGTTGGGATCGCCGTAAAGCGATCCAACATAACGAGTCCAAAAGCGAGAGTGTCCGCAACCCTTGCTCCATTCAAACGGAAGTTCTAAGCATTCGGAAAGCCCCTCATAACCATGGCTCCAATAGCTGCAAATCGAATAGACGGTGTACTCAATCGATTCTGGCAACTCTATGCCATAGGTATCTTTCGACCAACCTGTCGTCCACATCGGATACTGGTTACCCGAAAGTTGATAGCGTGCCTGGCGGGAATGGCTAAAGTACTTGATGCCAGCGACGAGTACAGTAAGCGTAATTAAAACAGACACAGCACGTCGCAACATTGAACCGCTATGGTTTCTTGACGTTGAGCGATGATGCTCAGAGGCTTCCTGTGAAGCACGGTGGTGCGTCGTTAGCCAAAGCATCCAGGGGACAACCAACACTAAGTCGAAAAGTCCGACCGCCGCCCCTGAGAAAATCGCTAGTGCGACGATCCCAGCGATTCCACACGCCCATAGAACCTTCCACTGCATGCGAATATTTGCCCAATAAACAATTCCCATGGGCACAAAGAGCGCTAGGAGTGGAGACAACAGTCCGCGAGTTGCGGAGAGCCAGGGAGCATTGGCTTCTTCCTCGAAACTCTTGAGTCGAGCGGTATACGCGGCGTTGGGATCGGCAAGCGCTTCGGCAAGACCCAGGTTGCCATAGTTTCGATAATGGAGAGTAATTGGCAACAGAACGACAGTGAGCAAGATCGTAATCTTTAGCAATGTTCGCGCAGAGAAATAGCCGGTATAACGTCGAGGCGCCTTCGCTATTCCGACCTTGTATCCTAGTGCAATCGCCAATTGTCCTAGGCCAACATACATATAGAGCGTTGTTGGATTAGCGATATCGTAATTCACAGGTCCAAATGCGAACGCAAAGATAGATCCAGTCAAATAAACTTGAAAAAACATAAACGGAGCGTAACGAACCAGCCATGATGAAAACACCGTT
>JBGSJT010000619.1:0-4043 GCA_041741715.1 Pirellulaceae bacterium
CGGCCATCAATCAGGCGATCATCCATGCTCGCCTCGCGCTTCGCTATCCTTGTTCTCTCTCCTAGTACCAACCCAACCAAGCACCCACAATGTTCTTCGCTGCAACTTGAACACAGACCGACAACGTGGTTGCGTCTCGGTCATGGTCACTCGCGAACTGGCCTACTCTCTCGCCACCGTTGAACCCGAACCGTCAACAAGTTGCGACCGCGAATGACATCAACGACAGGCAAGCTTAAGCGCGCGGTCGAGTAAATAGTTCGGACGATCACTTGACATCGAGTAGTCACTCCGCCATCTACTGCCTCAAAGCTTATTCTGGAAACTCGACATCTACCAATTCAAGATCTTTTATGGACGGGATTTGTTTTTCAAATACTCGGCGAAGCGCCTCGCCAACTACCTGCGATCCTCTCAGGTGGTCTGCGGTTGCGCCCTGAAAAACGCTCCAACCTCCGCCAGTGTTGACCGCTATGAACGTGTTGCCTTCTGATCGATCAAACGTCTGTGCATCAATAAATACCGAATCATTTTCTCGATTCCATCGAAAAATCAATTCATGGTTTTGAGCTGAAAACAGCATTTCAGATTCGAACTCCTGGTGGGATTCGCTAATGTCATCTGGAACAACTCCACCTGGGTAATGCGTTACCAGTCGGATAAGGACTCGATCCACTGTTCCCTGCGGCTCCGAGACTCGGATTTCAACGTAGCGACCAGTATTCGTCTTTAGCTTAAAACTGCCACTGACCACGAACCGACCAGACTGCTGTGATGCTTCGCAACCGACCAACACGGCAAGAACTGGCAGCAGTGCTATCCCGCGACATAACTGCAATTTTATATTTTTTCCTAAGGCGCCCATCTATTCTTTGCACTCGCAACACTCGAGCGTAGCATTCGGATCGATCAGTGAGAAGCTCGAGTTAATCGTGTACTCCATCGGGGGAAACAGCGATAACAGGAAATCGCCGGTCTTTCGTGGGTCGTGCGAGTGGATCAACCGACTCATCACATAGCCTTCGTATCCAGGAAAACCGTCACGCTTTCCCGTCAGCGTGCCATAGACTCTAACTCCGCCAGATGCCATTTCGCGCACATGCAAGTCAAAAACAACTTCCCAATCGATTGCTGGAGCGGGGATAATTCCAAACGGCCAAGGTAGTTTTCCGTGCATGCGTTTCTTAATCTGGACGTCGCACGGGCCAGTTCGGATGAACTCGATCGACCCCGTAAATGTGCCTTTTTTCTTTATATGCCGATCCGTTCCACCTATGTAATTTATCGTGTACATATGTGAGTAATTGATATCGCTGAACTGCGCTATCTCAGGATCATTTTGAAGACACGCTTCCATTTCGACTGTTGCAGTTTGTAGCTGCCGCTGCGAACCAAGGCCGAGTGGCGTTGGGCTGACATCGCGGTTGTCGCCCTTAACCCATGACTGCGGATCCACCATGAGCCAGTCGTGCGGGATAAACGCATCCATCTGCGTGTCGACCCTGTAAAGGCCGAGCGGATCAAAGTAGACCAATGTACGGCCGCCTACATAGGCGTATAGATTCGTGCCGCCAACATACCCAACCAGTTCATTGGAGCAAGAACCGACCACAGGCGAATTCCGTCATATGGCTATTCAGGGGGAAATCGCCTGTCGTTTTCAAAAAACTCATCGACCAATTTGAATTGCGCTTTCAAATTGCTGATGAACAAGTCGTTTCCAACTTTTCGATCGGGGATTGACTCCGTGGATAGATCCAACTTCGAAGTGAGTTCCCCGAGTCGTAAGAAAACATCGCTGAGTCGATTCTCGGTAACAAGGTCGGCAATCGTACCATGTGGGTCCACGAGTGATCTCACTTCAACGTTGTTGCGCCTTAAATCAACAATCAACACAGGAGCCGTTTCTGCTTCCACGTTATTGCCGCCAACGGAAATGAATGGGAGGTTACTCTTTCCAGACTCCTTGGAAAACACAATTTCGATCGATTTCTTCGCAGTTTGATTGGTGAATGACACGAAAGCTGCAGTCCCCGCCTTAGACGCTAGCAATTCACACTCAATTCTATCATGAGTTGTATTCAATTCGTCGTGGATAACAAAAGCATAATATGTTACACGCTGCTTTCTCGATTCAGTGTTAAGGCAATAAACGTATCCGTTTCCCGCTTCAGGCTCGATCTTTGAGTTGATCGAAATACTACAAGGCCCAGCAGCGGCAGTCGCTTCACGAAAGTCACCTAGTAGCTGTGCCTTGGTCGAGCCTAGCGCTTGGGCATTTGCCCCGTCGCTTAGTCCAACTCCGCAAAGGACGATCGATCCAACAATCATCAAGACAGCATATATCTGCTTGTACATAAGCCACCCTATTTCGTATCAGGGCACGTACCAACACATTTCCAAGTGAATGATACTCGCTCTGATTTTGTAACAATCGTGTCCAATTCGCGAATTCCTAAACCCAATGAAGCGTCAAAGACGCGAGCAGTATAGGTCCACCAAGCAATGCCCTCAACAGTTATTGTGTCCCCCAAAGCTACTCCTCCCAAAGCAGAAACCGCCCTAAATCGATCTTGCGTACCGACGGTGCCGACGGGCGGATCTGGGTCCTTGGGGTCGATCTTTGGCCTCTCGTCGCCGATCTTGAAGAAACCAATACCAAAGTCACCAAGTACATTAACAACCGGAGCCGCTTTGCATTTACAGTTATCGCAAATGCAATCCACAGCTACTTGACTCAAACCCCTTACGACACCTTCTTTTTGCCGCCCAAATTCAAGCTCGGATCCGAGCGTTACACCCGAGTCGTTAGCACGCCACTTAATACGGCCGAAGTAACGGCCTCGCCTTTCTTGTAAAGGGCCACCTGGGCCATTTACATCTCCATTTCGTGCAGTCTCGCCTCGTTGCAACGTCGGTCTACACTTTGCATTCCCCGATGGATCAAGATCATAAATGGGGGAGTTGTCGACGTACACATACAGGTTCACCAAACCAGCACTACCCCCAATCAGTTCATTGGAGCAAGAACCCAATCGATCGCACGCATCGTAAGTAAAGCGGCTCAACTCGGTGCGATTGCTGGACTTAACAGCAGTGACTCGACGCGAAGTGAACGACGATGTAGCCGCGCGCGCGCGAAGTGCGGTTTTCGAGGGTAACGGTGATTTGTCTAAGAGGGCTACCATGCGTCTTATTGTACTGGATTGAAGTACGACGCGGGCAGTTTCAGTCTCGAGAATTGGCGAAGATTTTCAACCGCCAGAAGATGAAGATGCTTTTTCTTTAGCCAGCCCGATTAGCTGCCGCGCAGGTGTTCACGCAGACAGTGCAGCTTGGGGCGGGTTCAGCGGCTAAGAGTAGCAGCTAAAGAAGATGCTTTAAGAAGAGTATCATGAAAGACGCGGCGCGAAGTGGCCGGTTCGAGGTCAGTTTATGACCCAGAGCCGTTTTCAGTTCCTTCGGGCTCGTCTGGTGAATCCTGTGGCGATTTCGGCGGTTCGTTGCCGTTTTCCTCAGGCCTCAAGTCTCCAGCCTCAGGCCTGTTCCCTGGGTGCGTTAGATCGTGGATTTGCTGCAGCTTGCGAATGCTGACCTGAGTGTAGATCTCAGTCGTCGTTAGCTTGGCGTGGCCCAACATGGCTTGGATGAAGCGAATGTCAGCACCATTTTCCAGCATCAGCGTTGCCACCGTGTGACGGAATACGTGGCAACTGCCCTTCTTGCCGATGCCACTGTTGTCAATGTAACGCCGTACATACTCGGTCAACGAATCGGGTTCCAGCGGTTCTCCGGCGTTGGTAATGAACAACGTCCGTTCGTTGGGATCAACCAGGAGCTCATTGCGGGCCGATTCGAGGTAGACCGTGATCCAGTTCAAGGCGCGCTGGCCGATGGGTATAACACGATCCTTTTTCCCCTTGCCCTGGCGGATGAACATCGTGCGACGCTGGACATCGATGTCTTCGAGTTTGAGCGCTGCCAGTTCGCTGCGCCGCACACCACACGAGTAGAGCGTTTCCATGATGGCTCGATCCCTCAGA
>JBGSJT010000620.1:0-1658 GCA_041741715.1 Pirellulaceae bacterium
ATCGCGAGCGATTGCCTGCCGCTTGCTTCCTGGCGAAACGTTCGCGTGCGGATTCTCGTTGGAATGAGATCGCCCCGATGCTCGCTTCGACGCTTGCGGCTGAGCCTTTCGTGGTCGGTGAGCAATGGGCGGAAATGCTCATGCCGGTGTCAAACCCAATGCTTGATTCCATCTCGGAATCACTTGTTTCGGAACCAAATGATTGGGAACGCACTCGATTGGTGGCACTCATCCGAATCTTTTACGACGGCGATGCGCAGCGGCTTTTGCGTTTGCGGCAAATCGCAAGTGGTGCGAGCGATCCGAGTGACGACGAAGCATTGCGACGACAAGCGACCGCATCGGCCGTCATGGCAGAGCTCGGAGATTGGACGTTCGCGATCCAGAGTCTCCAGCAGAGCTCTGATCCGACGCTGAGGACGCAAACGGTTGCTTCGCTCGAGCACGCCGAGATCGATTTGAGTGAGTACTTGAAGTTACTGCAAAGTCCTCCAGCGACAATGGAACAAGACGGCGTCAGAGCGGGGCTGTTTACCTGTCTTGGTGAGTTAGATACGCGACGTGTGACGCCACCCCAGTGGCAAGAACTGATTGAGACTACGACGAAAACCCTCGCGAATCCGGATGCGAGTGAAGAAGCCAAGTCGGTCTGCCATTGGCTTCACTCACGATGGAAACAAGTGCGTGAGGATTGTCCGGAAGCCAAGCCGAGCCGCATGATCAAGTTGACATTGCCAGACACGAAATTATCCGACATAGATTCAGGCGAAAGTAGTGATCAGCCGTGGACATTCGAGATCCTTTCGTGTGCTGTGACGGTCGAAGAGTTCCTGCAGTTTCAACCTGAACATCTATACGATATACAAACGGCTCCGGAGGCGGCGTGCCCGATCAATGAAGTCACCTGGTTCGATGCGGTGGCGTACTGTAATTGGTTGAGCGAGAAAGACGGACTCGATCGCGATCAATGGTGTTACGTCATCGATTCCAGCGGCACCGGGCAACCCGCAGTCGAGATCCCAGGCAACATCCACGGTCGTCGCGGATTCCGACTCCCAATGTCACTCGAGTGGGAGCATGCGATTCGCGCCGGAACGGACACTCGCTGGAGTTGGGGACACTCGGATTCATTGGCCGGCCGTTACGCGTGGACCATGGCGAACTCTGGATTAAGGACGCACTGTGTCGCCGAGCTTCGCCCGAATCCGTTTGGACTGTTTGATATGAACGGTAATGTTTGGGAGTGGCTTCACGACACGCCCGAGCCGTCGGGAGCCTCGCAAGTGGGTGCCGAACCTCGCTTCCTTCGAGGTGGAACGTTTTTGAACGATGTCGAGTCGGTCGGATTCGATTCAGTCATCGCCAATCCGCCGGATCACAAGACCGGAGCTGACGGATTCCGCGTCGTGCGTCTTGTGATGCATTGATTAAACCATTCGTCCTGAGACAAAAACACTGCGGTGTATCTACCAAGCCCAATGGTGATCGACCACGGAAAATCGTCGTATTGGATTGGTTGAGATATTGTCAAATGTTGTGTTTTGATTTCCTGAATTGGGCGGCGATTTCATCCTGCATGATTCCTTCTTTGAAGGAACGTCCTTCGATCACGAATGCGATTTTCTCGTGGCAGTTCAGGCGTCTCCATTTCTTCGAAG
>JBGSJT010000621.1:0-27915 GCA_041741715.1 Pirellulaceae bacterium
CCTGCCTGGGAACGCACTGTCTTGGAGGCTCCGCCTCCCGCGTCCTTGGAACCAACGACACTTCGGCAGGCGGAGCCTGCAATGCATTGGGTTCCCAGGCGGAGCCTGGGAACCAGAGGGTGGCGTTCAGCGAGAAGTGTCTTTTATTCTTTAAATCTCGAATCGTTGTGCCGCGCGGCTTTAAAATCCGTCTAAGATATTGGCTCGCAAACCGATACCACCACCAACCGGTCTTCACAAATTGCGCGTCGAGCTGATATTTCCCCATCAACATTGCGAACAACACATGAATCACATTTACACTGCCGCTCTAGCACTTTTCCTTCTAGCATCCGGTCATGCACTTGCCGACGAGCCACTCGTCAAAAGCCCTGTTTCTACGGCGCAAGACGCCAACGCAAAACGATTGCAACAGGTGGGTACGGTGACGCATGCCAATTTGCAATCGGTCGTGGGTTTAGAAATCAGCAAGGATGGGAAGTATCTATACGCGTCCGCTTACGCCTCTGGGGCCATCAGCATTTTTAGCCGCGACCAGACGACTGGGGAATTGTCATTGATGGAGGCCGTTGTCGATAAAGATAACCTGCTTGGCATGACCGACATGAAAGTGAGCCCCAATGGTCTGTATGCGCTGGCTTCGGCGTTTCACTCGAGGGCTGCAGTGCTCTACAAGCGAGAGCCTGCTACCGGAAAGTTAACACAAATCTCCGTCGCGAAAGATGCCGTCGGCGGAGTAACTGGATTGGAGTGGGCGGTACGTGGCGTATTTTCACCCGACTCAAAGTTCGTATACGTTGCCAATAGCGGTCGCGCTTCTCAAAATGAGCCAAAAGCTATTGGCACGGTCACTGCATTTCGCATCAATGAGGGAGCTCAACTGGAGTTCCTCGAAGCCAATCAGGGTGAAGACAATTGCTTCAGCAACGCCCGAGGATTGCTTGCCCTGTCCGATGGTAAGACGCTTTGTGTTGCCTCCTCGGCCGCAGGCACGTTAGTCGTACTCGATCGAGATGCGTCGACCGGCAAAACGAGTATTCGCCAAATCATCAAAGATGAAACACAAGGCGTACATGGCTTGAGCGGAGCCATGTTTGTGGCCTGCAGCCCGGATGAAAAATTCATCTATACATCATCGGGTCGATTTCAAGGCGATCAAGCTGTGGGAGTCTATGCCTTCGATGCAGCTGGGAAACTCCATATCGTGCAGGAACTGATCAATGGCCGGGATGGCTTTGAGGATTTCAAGGGAGGGAATCAGCTTACCGTTAGCCCTGACGGACGCAATGTCTATGCCGTGGCAACCATCAGCGGAACACTGTCCATCTTCGAACGCGACATCCAGTCGGGCAAATTGCGATTTGTTGAATCTCTACAAGCGGATGATGCCTGGTCGCAATCCGTAGCAGGTGTCTGCGTGAGTCCAGATAGTAAGTTTGTCTATGTCTCAGGTGGTGAACGTAAGCCAAGCATCACCATTTTCAGAAGGATGGAAGCTACTAGGTGAAGAGCATCAGTCGGAGAGTGATGAGTACAATGTACCCATCACTCTCCGAGTGATGCTCCTCTCTCCTGCCTCTCTTCTACCCCCCTCATCTCTCTCCCCCCTTCTCCCCCGCGCACTCCACACTTCGCCTCCCCCTTCCGCAGAATTTCTTTGGGACGGAACGGGAGGACATTTCGCATTGCTAGGTGAACGCAGCGAGATCTCAGCCTTTTCAGCTCACCGCTACCGGGTGGTTTAGTGGAGATATTGAGGCGCAGAGCTATGGCAACTGCCAAGAAAAATGACTTCTCCGTGCGGCCAGGATGCTAAATCCGTCTGAGTGTTAGAGAAGAACGCATCTAAGCCCTCCGGACTCTAATGAGCGTTGAGCAGATCCATACTTAATCAAGCGTAAATCATGATTTCAAATGACTCTACTAACGAAGTGGCTGAGGTTTTTTACGCCGACTTGCGAATTTTGGCTGAACGAAAGCTCGCTCATGAACGGGCCGATCATACCCTGCAGCCAACGGCGCTGGCCCATGAAGCTTATTTGCGTCTGCAAACGTACAGCAAAAAAGTGACATGGCAGGGACACGATCATTTCATGGCTGTGGCCGCAGAGGCGATGCGCCGCATCGTGGTCGATCATGCGCGGCAAAGAATCAGTGACAAACGCGGAGGCCAACACCAACGCTTGCCATTACAAGACATGTCGAGCAAGGCGAAAATGAGCGCCATCGATACTCTGGCCGTGCATGAAGCGCTCGACAGTCTGACCGAGGAGCACCCTTTGGCGGCCGAGTTGGTAAAGCTCAGGATTCTTGCTGGCTACACTCACATTGATGCCGCAAGACACCTGAATATCGACAAAGGCAAAGCCGACCGCATTTGGTCCTATTCTAAAGCCCGGCTCCTAGTCTTAATGGGCGGTCACGACAAAAAGTGATTCGCTATAGCCAGCACAGTACCCATCACTCTCCGAGTGATGCCCAATAAAAACACGTCACAGTACCCATCACTCTCAGAGTGATGCACGTCGATCCCCAGGCATTCCTTTCGCTCAACACTAATTTTCGAAAACCTCACAATATCCCGTGCGGTTCAATAACCGTTTGCGCTTAGCATCTTGTGGAAGTTTACCGTTGCAAGTTTCTCCCCGCACAATGATCCACTAAGTTTCGACCCACCACCCTAACAACTGTAAACCCCGAGTATCCGAACCGTGCCAGAACAACCCACGCTGGACATCGTTGACTTATATAACGCTGCTGCGGCCATTGAAGATCCGCTAGAGTGCGATGCGTATCTGGGCAAACAGTGCGGTGAAGATCTCCCCTTGATTGAGAAGCTACAGGGAATGCTCCAAGTCCGTGAGGAGGCGGAACAATGGTTCGAAGCGGAACCTAAGCCGCCCGCCAACAGTCTGCCGCTTGATCTGCTGGTCGATATCCGATCGGATTTGTCCATTCTAGGCCGAGTCGGGAATTTTCGACTTGACCGGTTCATTGGGCGTGGCGGGATGGGGAACGTCTTTCTCGCTTTTGACGAAAAGTTGCATCGGCCCGTAGCTCTGAAATTTCCGCGCGTGGCTACACTAGATAATCCGCAACTGCTCGAGCGGTTCCTACAAGAAGCGCGTTTGGCCGCTCAATTGAACCATGCCAACCTAGTTAAAATCTACCAAGTAGATGTGTGAGGGGAAGCTTGTTACATCGCATCGGAATGGTGTGAAGGGGGCGATCTTGCGCAATGGTTGACCGCCCATGCTGGTCCGCAAGAACCACGCTGGTCAGCCACGTTGGTCGGGGCGATTGCCAGGGCCGTTGCCTATTGCCACCGTCAGCAAATTGTCCATCTGGACATCAAGCCCGCCAACATCATTCTGGCGACGATGGCGGACGCTCAGCAGCAGAGCGGCAACGGCAAGCGACCAACGAACGGTGCGACGCTCCCCTTTCGGCCCATGCTTACCGATTTTGGCGTCGCGCGTATCGTCGAAGAGGGGCTTACCCAAACACACTCTAGTTTGTTGATGGGTACGCCACTTTACATGGCACCCGAACAGGCGGAGTGCGATCGCCGTAAGATTGGACCCACCAGCGACATCTTCGCACTGGGAGTAGTGCTGTACGAGTTGCTTTATGGTGCGCGACCGTTTGATGGCGATTCGGCCATTCAAGTCATAGACCTACGCAGGTGATCAGACAACTTAGCCGGCAAACTGCAAATCGTCGTAATCGTTGGGCTCTGAAGTGCTGGCAACCCCGCCATAGCCTCGGGGAGTCGATAGAACGGGATCTTGGCATGCAAATGATGAACATGATGGTAGCCAAGGTTGCCGGTCAGCCATGGGTCATGAACACAAGTTGCTGAGATGACCGGGGTGACGGCGACCGCTGCGGTTTTGGAGATTTGCTTCGAGCTGGAGGTCTGCATCGACCGCTGTCGCGTGGGCGATTAGCGTCGTTGCCTCTAACTCGCTTCGGTGTCTCCGACCTCTGTCTCGAAACGCCGCTCACCCCGCTGCAGAGGTTTGTCCAGCCGCCCGCACGAAGACAAACAGCGAACTGTGTGAGGTCGATTTCACCGACTGCTAACTGACTAATGTCACGCCCTCCTGTGCACGCTAGCCAAATCGCGGTTGTATCAATTTGGCTACGCACGCCGGTGGATTTTTGGGGACTGTAATCAAAGTCTCAATTTGCTTCGGTGTGCTCTGCGCCACATCCGCCGATGCAAGTTGACTGTTTCCTCATTTGCGGTAGGCCGATCCAGCCTCTTTCTCGAAGAACAAACGACCTAAATCTGAGGATTGCGCGACCTCAGAATGTTGACGTCAGGTATCGCAACCAATCGACCGAGGCTTGAAAGGAATTCCACTTTGAACTACATATTGAATCCTGGAACTGCCTGCTGGAATACGACCACCTTTGTCACGGACTTGTTTTCTACATGAACTCCCTTCAGATAGTTCATCTCAGTTTTCAGGGTTCGAAATTGCTCCGTCATTTCGACGACCCAGGTTACAAAACGCAAGTTCGTCAATTGCATAACTTAGCGGATGTAACGAGCCGTCCGTGAACAGGACTTGGAAGATCGAACGGTGCGCACTACCAAACGAGGTACCACGTGTCGGATAGTGACTGGGGGTAGGTTCCTCAAAGTCGGACAGTGGCCAATGGCCATATCCCGTGTATCGAATTTGATCGCGATCATCGCCGCTGTAGGCGCTTTCGTTATCCCCCCAGTTATTACCTGTTTGATAGTCCGCCTTCGGAACTTGTTTTTCACCCAGAAGAATAGTATTGCTCAGACCGTCGGTGACGTGCGAAAGCTTGACCGCGCTTAGTTGATGACACAAGCCATTCATCTCTTGTAGATCTGCCCACGGATAGCCTTTTGCATCTGCAACGGAATCCGGTCCGGGGCTGCACCGAATATACACGCTACCCCCGTTAATAGCGTAGTCGTTTCTAGCAAGTAGTGGCACATGAGTGTGCAAATGGGGTATCCAAGGTTTTGCATTTGCAAAGAGCGAGGCACTTCTGCGCGTTGGGCAATGGAGCACTGCAAGCGGTGTCGAAAGACGCTTACTGTTTTCTTGAGCATCGGTTGAGTGTCCGCCGCCCATGTTGAATAGCGATTGCTGCTCAAGGAACGGCAGTACTTGATAGATCCATCCTCCCGGTTGCGACGGACCAACGCCCTGACTGGGAATTCCTGACCAGAGCTTCCCCCAACCCCCTGAAGGGCAGGATCCGTGTGCGGATTCGAAGCTGTGTACCGCTAGGCCAAGCGAACGCAAGTTGTTGGCACACGTAACCCGGCGGGTAGCTTCGCGACTCATCTGAATTGCGGGTAGCAAGAGTCCCAAGAGCACGCCAACAATTAGGATCACTACCATTAACTCGACGATCGTGAATCCCCTACGCCGATGTGCCGTGTCGATTGCCCAGGGTGAGGTACGCAGGAACAGCGCGGTAATAACAACCGTTAGCAGCAGGCATCCGGCTGCAACTAGCCACCAATTGCTAACCGTGCGGTTTACCGTACTTGATTCGCGGAGTTGTGGCGTTCCTTTTGAGTCGAACTTATAGGTCAGATTTCCATGTGGACTCTCCTGAGCAGCTTTCGTGCTCTGGTCTAACACCAGCGTGCCACTTCGCTTGTCGTTCACAGCAAATTCTATCGTCGATGGAACGGAAAACACCATGCGAGTCAACAAGATCTTTGATTTCAGCGGCGATTGTCCAGGGCCAAAATTATATTCCACCGAACACTCTTGGGGTAACCAAATTGCGGCCTCGCGGAAGAACTTCAGCTTCTCATTGACGACACTCAGAAATACTCGGCCATCGATAGATTCGGCGCGCGAAACGACTGCATATCCGTACTTAGGATCGAGTTCGAAGTGAATATCTCTGACTGGTTCGACCGAATGGTGGAAGTCTATTTTCAGTCGCGAATCGGCCCTTGAGACTCCAACTAACTCGGCGTTCTCAAGGTAATACCCAACCATTGATCCAATTCGTTCGGTCCGTAGATCGGCGACGCAGCGTGGAACAAAGACCCCCGCAGCATCCAGGTACGTGAGCATTAGTTCAACTGACTTAGCAGCACTCAAATCCGAATTTTCGCCGAGCAACTTGGAAATTACAGCATTCGAATTGGTCATCGAAGCCAAAAAGAACGTCGTTCCGTCGAACGCCTGAACACTCTTCTGCAACCGATTCCGCTGATCAGGAATAGCATGAACGCTCGTCAGCTCTTCTCGAAACTTGCCGTTATCGATCCATAAACTGGACTCCCTTCGCACGATCCCCGTACGTAGTTGACTAGTAGCGTCCATCTCTCGGATTTCAACTGACTTGATCGCACATTTAACGACTGCTTTAGATTGTGATTCAATGGACTTGAGTAGCTCGTCCGGCAACTCAGCTCGCTGCGCTGACACTCCCAGGTTGGGTATTAGCGGTAGCGCATACAAGAGTGACTGAAAAACAAACGTGCGTAGAAACATCTTTTATTCTCCTGGCTGAAGGAAAGCACACATTCAGTTGGCCAAGTCCGCGCGTACCGCGATCCCTCCAAAACGAATCGAGAAAAATGCCCTGTGAATTGGTTATTAGGCTCCTATAAGAGGTGGCCTAGTCGATGGGCAGAGGTAGTTCTGCGTGACTGATATCACGAACCGCAAGATCACCGAATACTGCTCGGTATTGACCGCTGGTGGTCTTGTAGTAGAGGAGCAATCGATTAGCTTCCCCGAGGCGAACACCCTTTCCGAGATAGCGGAAGCTGCCTGGGGCCGCATGCAACTCAATAAATCGGCTGACGAGTTGGCTGTTTCCAGCAACAAAATGCCCATACCACAGCTTGTAGAACTGCCGCTCCAGTTCACTGCGTTCGACAGTCGGCTTCTTAACTATGGAATTGTAGAGCTGCGTTCCCTCGATTGACTGGCGACTGTCCGCGAACTGCAAGCCATTCGCATTTACGAAAGCTCGGAGGAAGTCCACTAGTTCTCGCTCGGTTACATCCGGCCTAGGATCTTCTTCCTGAACGTCGAAGCCAGCTGGGATCTCCATTGCAAAGAATTTCTCAGGCAGTGCAGGTGAGAACACGATGCTATCCCACACCGATCCAACAATCACCATCGTCGATTTTCCAGCTTCTGGTAATTCGTTACGATCAACGTCGGTTGCGGGATCAAACAAATCGCTTGACGGGTAGCCAACCTGCACCAGTTGCTTCGTTTTCGAATCTATCCAGTACTCCTCTGAACCCGGATTCTTTGGCGCCATGATGCGGACCACGTTGACGATGGACCCGTCCATTATTCTCTCGCCAACATGCTCTACCGACTCAGTTTTGAGCATTTGTGAAACATGCGCAAATGGAGGGAGAGAGATGTTGAAAGACGGCTTTTCCCGCCAACCTGCGGACTTGTTGTCAAAATTGATTGCAAGTGTCGTTCGCCGAGTCGCATTGTGTATCTCGATGATTTTGATCTTACCGTCATCTCCATACGTCGTAGCTCTCAACAGGTCTGGGGCACTGTAGGCATATTCAACTCTTTGCTTCACGAGCCAAGACTTGCCGGTGTCCTTACTGGTCCGGCGCATAAATGTGGTAGTCATCCAAGTCATTGTTTGAGAATTCTCAAACTGCTCGATCGTTTGTGCGAACGCTGACCTCGAGCTAGTATTGTAGAAGTAGCCTGCCGCCAACAACAACGAAGCTGCCACTGCGATACTAACTAATCTGGCACGTCTACGAATGCTTTTTCTATGAAGTGCCGTGACGACTGGATTGAGATATTCCAGTGCCGAACCATGCTTCGCTTCCCAGCCACCAAAATCGGGTTCCGGTGCCTTATCGAAGTCTCGTTCAAGCAATAAGTCTATATTGATATGCGAATCAGGTTTCATTTCTATTCTCCACTAAGCACATTGGTCAGTAGTTTTTCTAACTTTCGACGCGCTCGTTGCAGCCTGCCATGTACGGCAGCAGTCGTAGTGCCCAACACAATTGCAATCTGTTCGTGGCCCAGGCTAGCGAAGTAGCGCAACTCGATTACTTCTCGCAAACTTGCAGGCAAATGGGCTATAGCCGCTGTTAGGGCCGTATGGTCCAAGCCTTCTGGAGTGCTGTACGATAGTGCGGCTTTCTGCTCCACAGCTCTAGTTTCCTTTTTCTGTTGTCGCGCGATCTTGATCGCTGTTCGTCGGCAAATGGTTCCCAACCACTCGACAAAGCGATTGCCATTTTCAAGTGTCACCAACGTACGGCAGGCAATCGCAAAAGCCTCCTGAGCGGCATCTTCCGCTAAATGGCTGTCGCGAACGTGGCTACGTGCAATAGCCACCGCAGAAGCGTTGTGCCTTTCGAATAGAATGCGAAAGCTGTGCACATCCCCTAAGCAGGCTTGCTCAACCAATTCGCTGTCATTCGGAGTCTGCAACATCGTGGTCCCTGCTACAAGCCAAGCTGTTTACAATGTTAGTGTCCGGCGACTCGGGAAATGAGCGCATCGTAGTGAGACTTTTCTGGGAAATCGACAATCCGGCGAGGCCAAGCACCCTATCGGTGTAATTTGGCAACTCTGTAGATGCGAGTATCGCGCTCAACTAACCGCAACAAAATTGCTTGGCTTACGGAACACACGACGATATTTGGGTCCGACATTGGGAAAAAGACTGAATTCCACTGATCAAAGGTTCGACGCTTCTGAAGTTGGACAAGCCTCACCAAACTTCGATCTCGGTCAAGGCTTAGGATTTTTTCGGGATGCAAAACGAAGCTTGTTTTACCTTTCGTCGGTGTTCATAACCGAAGTCAGAAGCTAAGTTTGCAAATCTACTCGAGACACATGGTCAGTGTCATCATTCTGACTACGCGGCGGGTCAATGTTTTGGCTCGGCTGCGGATGCCCTTGGTGCCCCATGACGAACCGTCCGATGTGCGTAAGGACACGCCCTCATGAGCGCGCTGCCTATAATCGCGGCAAAACCATCCAAGTGACGGCTTAGTTTGCCTCGCGGACCGCATAATCGGCCGGGACAGCCCGATAGCCAGGTCTTGCGGTCGTGGTTGCGGAAATACGCCCACGTCAACGTGGAAAAGATAGCCGCGTTGAAACACGCCACAGGTCATAAGGGACGGGGATTTACCATTGGGTAAAACTGCGGTTATGGACGCTTATTTTACCTTACCACCAACACCTGCCTCGCCTATCTGACTATCGATTCGACGCAGTTTGTGCCAGCGGTGTCCAACTCCTCCGCGGGTTCGCTAGTTGCAGTTTGTGCACACTTTCAAGACGACGACCACAACCAGACAGGCAGTCCACAGATCATAGTAGAGTAGCGTTAAGTCAAGTTGGAAAGTCCAACCCGAGCGATCCTACATGCATCAAACATATTGCGTTTCTTGGAACTTGCGTTGGTTGCATCGTTAATCGCAATACGGCCAGGAGTATTGACCGTCCTTGCCGCAAAAGGTTGCATCGGACGAACAAGCCAAACAATTGGCTCGCTTGCCTTGTTGCGCGGCGGTCGTTTTCCCGCCAGAATTCTCACAACCAAAATGTAGTTGAAACGACTTTGCAAAAACAAATACCCCTTCCGTCGTTAGGCGATAGGCTATTGGATATTTGCCTGCCGCGAGAGATCTTAGGTCTAGTGGTGTTGTCGTATTGAGAGTGGACTTTCGGGTGCTGGCCTTTCCGGGCCATGCGTTGAGCACAGACGTGTGAGACGTTCCAGAACGTTAGCATCACGCCGTGCTAGATGGATCTCCAGTCCAGGCCAGTCTGCAAAGTTTACTATTTGTCGTAAGAATGCCAGCGTAACACTTGAGTTCTTAGGCCCGCTATCGAGATCGATCACTAGACACCAAATGCCTCGACATCGCGAACGAACACTCGTCCACTAGACTGTCAGGCTGTTGCCCCATAGTTCACTGCATTTGTGGCGACCAAAGTCCAACGTACCCCAATGTAGCATACTGCCGTGCCTTTTAACCCGACGATCCCGTCTACGGAACAGCTTCCGCAACTCCTAAGGATGGCCTGTCGATAAAGAGCCAATGAGTTCGTCTTGGTCAGTTCGCTATGGTCACAACCGGTGCAAAATTTGGGAAGCGTGACTTGCAAAATGCAAACTTCCACCTCGTTGGCTCGGCAAATAGAATAGTAGAACGCACTATTAGTAAGTTTTCCATTATTTCGCGAAATGTCGCGTGAGTAGGATTCGATGTCCAATTCGCTTTGGCAATGGCTACGACCTGATCGATCGAAATTGGATCGGGCTCAGGCGCATATGACGTTTGGACAAGCTTCGGTCGGCCGCACGGTCGCTCGCACCCGGATGTTTCTTAGAAAGCAACTTTGGGTGTGGCCAATCATCGCTGTTTTTTTGCTGTCGATTGCGGGCTACGTGGTCAGCGACGCCGTCGATCGGACGATGAAGAACAGTCTGCAATCGGAACTTACGACCTTGCTCAGCGTAGAGCGTGCCATGCTGGAAAAGTGGTTCAAAGTGCAGGAATCCAGTGCGGCGGCGCTTGCCAATGACGCTGGAGTTAGGCAGACAGTACTTCATTTATTAGCGGCGCAGAATGACTTCTCAACAGCGGAGGACGCGCTCGCACCCGCCTCAAGCGATGAAACCTCCGTCAGTTTGTCGAAGCTGCACGCTGAATTGAAACGCAAACTTGAAGCGAGCATGTCGTCGCATGATTTTGTCGGCTATGAATTGGCCGACAAGCAGCAAAAAATCATCGCTGCGCGAACGCCGGAGTTGATCGATCAAACGATTACACAGTTTGAACCGGTATTAACCAAGACTTTGGAAGGCGAGCCAACCGTCAGCATTCCCTTCAAAAGTATGGTCCTGCTTAAAGACAAAACCGGTCGCATGCGAACCGGAACGCCGACCATGTTCGTCTGCGCTCCGGTTCGAGACGACAACTTTCAAGTCGTGGCAGTACTGGCATTGCGAATCCGTCCCGAGCGAGAGTTTACGGAGATCCTTCAACTCGGAAGGCTTGGTGAGTCTGGCGAGACATTCGCAGTGGATAAGCAAGGTCTGCTAGTTTCAAATAGCCGGTTCGACGAGAAGTTGATGCTGTTAGGCGTTTTGCCTGATCAAGAAGACTCGGTTTCCATTCTGAACATTCATGTAAGAGATCCCGGCGGAGATTTGTTGGAAGGTTTTCGACCGATGGTACGCCGCGCCGAGCTGCCGCTCACTGAAATATGTGCTTCCGTGATCAGCGGCTCATCGGGTGTCAACATCGAAGGCTATCGAGACTATCGCGGCGCACTTTCGGTGGGCGCTTGGACATGGTTATCGAAGTATGAAATTGGCTTAATTACTGAGATCGATGCGGCTGAGGCGTTTCGTCCCCTCACGATTCTGAAACGGTCGTTCTATTCGTTGTATGGAATGCTGGTCGCCAGCGCCGTCGCGATCTTCGTATTCACACTCGTCGTTTCGCGATTGCAGCGTGAAGCTCAAAAGGCTGCGATCGAAGCCAAACAACTCGGCCAGTACCGACTGGAAACTCGCTTGGGTGCCGGTGCGATGGGGATCGTGTACAAGGGGCATCACGCCATGCTCCGGCGACCGACCGCGATCAAGATGTTACAGGTCGATAAGGTCAACGAGGCTGCGATCGGACGTTTTGAACGCGAGGTGCAAATTACTTGCAAGCTAAATCATCCCAGCACGATCGCGATTTATGATTACGGACGCACGCCAGAAGGTGTGTTCTATTATGCAATGGAGTATCTCGATGGGATTGATTTGCAGTCGCTGGTGGAACGCTACGGCCCGCAGCCCGATGGCCGTGTAATCCAAATACTTGAACAAGTTTGCGGGTCGTTGTTCGAGGCGCATTCGATGGGATTGGTGCATCGCGACATCAAGCCGGCCAACATCATGCTGAATCGACGAGGGGGTGAGCCAGACGTGGTGAAAGTATTGGATTTTGGTTTAGTCAAAGCCCTTGACGATGGTCGAACATCGCAAGAATCCGAAGGTCTATCAGGTACGCCGTTGTATATGTCCCCCGAATCGATTCAATCTCCTGACACGGTGGATGGGCGAAGCGATCTGTATGCCGTTGGTGCCGTCGGCTATTTCCTGTTGACGGGCCAAACGGTATTTCAAGCCGGTTCACTCGACGCTCTTTGTAAGCAACATATCGCGGCAATCCCCGAAACTCCATCGAATCGACTTGGTCGACCCGTTGCTGCTGGGCTCGAAAGCGCGGTGATGGCGTGCCTTGAAAAGAATCGTACGCGGCGTCCGCAGACAGCGCGGGACTTAGCGAAGCAACTTTCGCACAGCTCGGTTACAACTACGTGGACTGCCGATGAAGCCGACGCTTGGTGGGGAAGGCATGAGCGCGAGTTAGCCCAGGCGGCTGGCCGCCAAAGCGACAATGCCAAGCCTCCCTATGGTTCGTCTGACGCGACAGGAGCGACAACGAGAAACGTATTGAGCATCAAGTCGCTGCCCGCAGATACTTCGAATCCGGCCAGTTCATCCGGCTTCGACCAAACTATCGCAGGAGACAATCATCGTACTTAGCGAGCGGCGGCGTCTGACATTCCGGTAAGTTGGACTATGCATTGCGAAGTTGCTGCAATTATTTTTGTCGATCAGTTTGAGATTTGATTTGCTTCGATTACTCCGACATACAGGTCTCCGTCAGTCCGCCAGGGATCGCCACCTCCGTTAAACCCGTCGAGTTGCTTGTGGAAGCCAGGCACAACGGAGCGATCTGCGAGTTCAGTTGTCTTTTCGAGGCATTCGAACAGGTAATTCCGTTCCGTATCGACATCGGGAGCTGTCACGTGAGTAATTTGTCCCGTCGTATGGCTCAGCCCGACACGCTGGTCGTAGACGGCTGATCCAATCCATTGCGGTCGTCCATCGGTGCTGAGCGTTTCCGTCTTCCAAAATCGAACGTGGTGTCGGTGCCTTGGATTGTCGCCAACAGGCTGTTCAAACGCCAAATCTTCTTTCCGTCCGAACAAATACAGACTGCTTACCGGGGCCGAATCATCAGGGCGAGAAAGCACGCTATCGACGGTGATCTCAAGGTCGCTCTTCAACCCCAAAGCTGCTGCGGGGTACCAACCAGCTGCTTTCATAATGTTCTGCAACTGAAGTTCTGTTCCTATTAAAGTAACATTCAGCGGATCGCCGGGATGATGATCGCTCGTCTGCGTGAGCCGCGGATTGTCATCCAGTGCCGGGTCGTAGGATGCCCATGCTTTCCAAGCGTCCGGTGCAAGTACATAAGCTAAAATCAACCAAAGTAGCAAGAATCCGGCAATGACGCTGAGGATTAACTTGCTTCGACTGCGGCGTTTTCGAACAACTTTGAGCGATTCATTTTCCATTTGAGACCGAGCTATTGCCCGCCTATCATTCGGTCAGGGTTTGTAGTTGGTGATGCCCGGCCCGGTCTTGTAGTAGACGGTGAAAAACTCGTCCGGCATGATTGTGCCCAAGCCGCCTTCGGGCTTTTCGATCAAATCCTCGTCCAGTACTTTGATCCGGAACGTCCATCCCGGCGGAAGATTCTCGAAGTTGCTCGCTGCAGCGGCGACAAATTGATCGTAGGTGTGTTGAGGCTTGAGCCCCAATTGAAACCCTTTCAGAATCCAGGTATTGCCGTCCGGATCATCAAGCAGCAACGCCGTGGTGCCCTTGTTCCAGCCTATGGCGCTCTTCCGGGCAATGGTCATGGGCATATAGGGCGTGCTTTCGCTTACGCTGGTGTTTTTGTCCATGTTCAATTGAGCGACCCAGGGGGCCCTGATGCCGTTGAATTCCCTAACGTTTCCAACCTCCATTTCGGCCCAATCGATCATCCAGAGTTTTGGGCCATTCAGCGACGCGCCAACGACGTCGAAGTCGGTCCTCATCTTTTTGAAATCGAGGCCCTCGACCAATGCCTGCGGGGCGGTGTCCTTGGAAGCGGGAATGCCTGTGGGATTGAAGGACGTGTTGTAGCAGGCGGCGACCAGTTTGCCGGTTTTTGCATCAGTGGCCGCGAGGAAGATTTCGATATAACGGACGTGGTGCAGGTTGTCTGCACGCCCCGACTTAGCATTGGCGCCGTCGCCGAGCACGCTCGCGCTGGGCGGCTTCTCACCGTCGTCGGCCCGGCTCGGGCTGCCGGCGAGGATCAACCCAGCTGCCAGCAGCGCGATATTGATGAAGTTTCTGCAGGTGTTTGTATTCATAGTTTGTTTCTGCATGGCAGATTTCATTTCATTCCAAAATTCGCGGGCCGCTCACTGCCCGCGTGCCTCACAACCGACTCATTGCCCGCCGATCGGGTGCAGCGTCTGTGTCTTGGTAACCGCAGGTGGATTCCATTTACCAGTCAGAATCTCGGACTTCGGACTGTAGAGTCGCATCAGAAGGTTGAATGCTCCCTTTGGCGCTGGCAGCCAGTTGGCTTCAAGATCCTTGCCGGGGCTTTCATTTTGAAAGTACAGGTCCAGCGAACCGTCCCCGTTCAGCTTGAAGGGCATGTAGCTGCTGACCGCGAATCGATTGAGAATGTTGCCGACTTGGAATCCGTCGCTATCGTAGAGCGTGATCGACCAAAAGGCATTCACAGGCGGGATTTGGCCTTTCTCGAAGTGCATGACGTACTTGTTCGCTCCGTCAAGCGGCCTGCCGGTGTCGTCGGCGAGGTTCATCGGATAGATGGCATCCTCCGGCAAATTCGCACCCAGGCCGAGTTGGGCCACAATCGCTCGTTTGAGATAGTAGTTGCCGTAGACTCCCATGGTGTCCGTGTTCATCGACCAACCATTGGCGATGCGGGCAAGCGTGGCCAGCTTCCATTTCATGAGCGCCTGCGCTGCCGCCGGTGCAGTATCCAACGCCTGCTGCACCGAAGGATCGAGCTTTTCAAAGTTGAAGGGCTGGCCGACCTCGATGCCGATGCTCTTCATTTGGGCAATGATCGGCTGATCGGTGTTATGAGGCGGATTCACCTTCATCAGTTCCGCCGCGTAGGCGAAGTATTTCGCCGCCGTCATGGAATCCACCTGTACCTTTGGCGGCGTTTTCATATCCGCGCTTGGATCGACCTTGACAGGCGGCAGCACCACCGCCTTGCCCCACTGTGAGAGCGGCGTGACTTTGTAACCCGCCTGAATCTTATGCACTGCGTCGTAGTCACCAGCACCGTCCGTTTTGGTGCGACCGATAATCCAGAGATACGGCGTCGGTGCCGGGATGTGCGTGAAGCCTGAAGGCACCGTACCGGTCCAGCCGGGAGGTGTGACCAGGAAATTGCCAGCCTTCGTGCCGGTCGTCCGCGATCCTGGGCAAGCAAAAACATCGGTCCACATGTCGAGCATCGGCAGCATGTAATAACGCCCATCCGTATCCGGAGCCGATACGATCATCGGCTCCTTCGTCATATCTAGCCAAGTGCTGGAATAGAGCGTATCGAAGTTGGAACGAACGACACTCTTGAAATCGGCAGGCGGATACTCAGGTACATTGACGAACATGTTCATCGGCCCTTTGCCGAATTCCTTGCCGGGTTCGATGTTCGTGAATTGCTTCCGCGAGATGTCCATCGTCACCAGCGGATAGAAGTAAACGTAGGCATCCAAGGCAATGGCGTGCGCCGCCTCCGCCGAAACGGTCGGCGACTGCGATAAGGCCCGCATGTTTATTCCGCCGACGATGGTTGCGAGCGTGATGGTTAGTAACATACGATTCATTGGTTTAATTTCTGGCAAGTTTGGTTGCAATCTTCAAAGTATTTTACTCTCTTCCCGCTTCGACTTTCTTCATACCTTCTTCGAGGGTCTTGATGTCCGCAGGTGAGAGTTGCGGACGGTTCACCTTGATCGTCAGCTTATCGAGCTTCGCGGTCAGCGCAAACGGCGGCTGGTAGTCAGCGTCGTTCACGCCGGTCAAGGTGTCCGAACCGATGTCGAAGCTCTCGTCCCATTGCAAAATCATCGGCAAAGTCTTTTCCATCTTCTTGGTCGCAACTTCCTTACCGTCCACCTTGAGTACACCAGTCCCGGAGCGGCCCAAACCGCTCATGTTATTAAACAGAAGCGTACCCAAGCCGAGGCCCTCATAAGTGAAGTCGAACTCGAGCGTGTGCTTGCCGGGTGCAAGTGCATCAGGTCCTTCCCACTTCACTCGTTCTAAGTCGATCAGGTTCCAGAGAAACACAGGCTTGCCCTTAAGCAGGTAGAAACCATAGCCGGCGAATCGTCCTCCCGAAGTCAAGATCATTCCTTCGGCTCCGCCCGCGGGCACTTCAATGTCGGCAGTGATCGTATAGGAACTGTCGAGGATCATCGGTGAATCGCCCTGCGGCAGTCCGACCATGGGATGAGTGTAAGTGAACTCTGTGCGACCGGCGGTGATGTTTGGCCGCGGCGCGACAATCCTCGCTGCGACCGACGCATCCATGGGGAACACTTGATACTTCTTCGCTTCCTCAATGAACATCTGCTTCAACTCTTTCACTTTTTCAGGGAACTGCTCGGCGATGTTTTGTGACTGGCTGAAGTCCTTATTGAGGTCGTAAAGTTCGAGCACCTGATTATTGAGTGGGTCGGGGTTCGCCGGTCCAAAAGCCTCCCAGGGTGCGCGGTTCACCTCAGTGCTGAGCAGCCAGCCTTCGTGATAGAGCGCATACTGTCCCATCATCTCGAAGTACTGCGTCTTATGCTGCGAAGGTGCTTTGGCGTTCTTTTTGTCAAAGGTATAGACGAGGCTCGTTCCCTCAATCGGTGCTTGCTCAATTCCATCGACTGTGTCCGGTGCGGCGATGCCTGCCGCTTCAAGGATCGTGGGAACGATGTCGATGATGTGGCAGAATTGCTCTCGCAAGCCGCCCCGGTCCTTGATCTTTTCGGGCCAAGAGACAGCCATGCACTGGCGAATGCCACCGAGCTTCGAAGCGTTCTGTTTAAACCAAGTAAACGGCGTATCGAAGGCCCACGACCATCCGGCCGACATGTGGTTGTAGGTCTGTTCGGTACCCCACACGTCATACCACTTCAACTGCAATTCGACCGGCACAGACACGCCGTTGAAGAACGCGACTTCGTTGGGCGTTCCTAACGGGCCACCCTCAGCGCTCGTTCCGTTGTCACCGTTGATGTAGATGACTAGCGTGTTGTCGAGCTTGCCCAGGTCCTCGATCGACTGAATGACTCGCCCGATTTCGTAATCGCTGTAGGCCTCGTAGGCGGCGAAGATCTCAACCTGTTTGATAAAGAGTTTCTTCTCGTTTGCGGTCAGTTGATCCCAGGGTTTAATGATCTCGTTGGGCCACGGTTCCAGCCTGGTATTTGCTGGGATGACCCCGAGCTTCTTCTGGTTCTCAAAAATCTGCTCGCGGAGCTTCTCGTAACCCTCATCAAACAGATGCATGTTGTGAATCTTGTCCACCCATTCTTTCGTCGGGTGATGCGGTGCGTGTGTAGCGCCGGGCGCGTATTTGACAAAGAATGGCTTGCTGGGCATCGTTTGGTCGATGCGGTTAAGGTATTCAATCGCGTCGTCGGCCATGCCAGTAATCAGGTTCCAATCCGGCTTGCCCTCGAAGGGATAAATTTGCGTGGTGTTTTGAAACAAATTGGGTTGCCACTGGTTCGCGTCGCCGCCGTTGAAGCCGTAGAAATACTCAAAGCCCATACCGATCGGCCATTTGTCAAACGGTCCAACCTGGCTGGCGGCAAAGGATGGCGTGTTATGGTTTTTACCGAACCACGCCGTCGCGTATCCGTTATCCTTGAGCATCCGCCCGATAGTCGCCTTGTCCTCGGGGATGATGCTGTTGTAACCGGGGTAACCAGTGGCCTGCTCCGAGATCACTCCAAAGCCGACCGAGTGATGGTTTCGGCCGGTAATGAGTGCGGCGCGTGTTGGCGAACAGAGCGCAGTGGAGTGGATGTTGTTGTAGCGTAAACCGCTTTTCGCGACGCGATCCATCGTGGGCGTTGGAATGACACCTCCAAAGGTACTCGGTACGCCAAATCCAGAATCATCGGTAATGATCAACAGCACGTTGGGTGCATCCTTGGGCGGCACGATGCGCGGTGCCCACCACGGTTTGGATTGCAGGGCATCCTCCTTGATCACGCCACCAAACTGCGGATCGGGGGCGGGGAGTTGTTTGCCATCGAGGGAAGTCGTGGCATCCGGCGCGCCAAGCGTGCCAGTAACTACCTGTGCTGAGGCTTTTGATCCGTTTACCGCACACGCGATCATTCCGAACAAGACGAAGATTGGCGTTAATTTCATAGTTTTTCGTTTGACGATCGAAGTTAGAAGTTTGAAATGTCGGATCGTCTAGAGCAGATGAACCGCGGCTGGCTGAGCAGCCACGCGAAGGGCTCCCAAAACCAAGACGGTTCCCTGTGCTTAGGGAGGCGACGATACTCATGCGGATGACTCTCGATGTAAGTCGCGAGCCATCCGCGAAGGAAAAGCTATCCGCCAATAGCGGACAAAGGCCAAAATAGGACATGTCGACTGCTGTGCTACACCGCTTCGCAGGTATATATTACCGAGAGATTTCTAAGCAATCAATCTGGTGGAACTGGTTTGCTCAAGTCGATGTGCGATTGCGCTCGTTGTGTACGAGATTCCGTCCGTCGCGGGTACGACTTTGCGCCTTTCGTGCACATTAGGCTGCTCGGATGAATTGTGGACGATCTATAAAGCGATACTGCATTCCAATTCTTAACACTTGAAGTCAAGCAACTGGCATGACATTAGCAATGTGTTCAGCCCAGGGCAGTTCATGTCTCCACAACGACCGATTTAGCCAGGGCAAGACAATGGGCTGGGGCTTCTGAATATCGCTTTTTAAGACTCGATGCTGTTGAAGGCTGCTATTGAAAACTGATAGGCGGCATTAAAACTAGAGCTCTCGCCTGACAAACAATTAAATCAAACATCGGCGGAGACCGACGTACCAGTGCACGGATGCGATAACACCATCTAAAAAAGAGCGCACCATGCGATGGAATACTTGCCTTGCAGTTGCCGTGATTACGGCGTCAGCCCAGTTCGGTTTGGCTCAACAAACCGTGCCTGATTCGACAGTGAAGACGGCAGAACAGCCTGCTGAGCTTTCATCAGAATTGGCAGCGATTCAGAAGCAGGCGGAAGCGTTTGTTGATGCATTCAACAAGCACGACGCGAAAGCGGTGGCCGAGTTTTGGACACGGGATGGCGAGTATATTGATGATGCTGGACAGGTTTATGAAGGCCGTAAAGCCATCGAAGCTTTCTATGCCAGGCTGTTTGCGGTATCCCCTGAATCTAAGATTCAGATTTTGACCGATGCCCTGCGCCTGTTGAGCGGCGGTGCGGCTATCGAAGACGGGCGAGCTTTAGTCGAACCCGCGCCGATGGGCGCTTCTGGAATTAGCAGTTATACGGCAGTTCACGTGAACGTGGATGGAAAATGGTTGATGGCGTCGGTGCGCGATATCTGGAGTGACTCATCAGGCGGAATGACTGAAGTGGCTGACCTTGAGTTTTTAATCGGTGTCTGGACGGCCGAGGAGAACGGCATTCGTACTGAATCGAATTGCACATGGATTTGCAATAAGAGATTCGTAGAACGCAAATACACGGCAACACAGCTCGACGGAACAACGTCATCTGGTTTGCAAATCATCGGCTGGAATCCGCAGGTGGGCGGCATTCAGTCTTGGGATTTCAATTCGGCAGGCGGCCATGCGGTCGGTGCCTGGGTTGCGACTGACGGCGGCTGGTTGGCAAAAATAACTGGAATTACAGCTGAAGGCGTTACCACAACCTCAGTAAACGTACTGCGACGTTTGGATGACGATGCCTATGTTTGGCAGTCAATGGACCGAGTGTTCGGCGATATTGGTCTTCCAGACACGAAAGAAGTAATTATCCGGCGCAAGCCCGTCGCTCAATAGCCCGTCGCTCAATAGCCCGTCGCTGAACATTCAGACCAGACTCGCCATACAATTCAATCACTTTATCGGGAGTTTCATGATGCCTCGTCGTTTCCTATTCAATGTGCTTTGCTTAACGATACTCATTTTGCCATCGGTAGAATGCTGGGCCCGTGGCGGTGGTGGAGCCCGAGGTGGTGGTGGAGGTGCACGTGGCGGTGGCTTCAGTGGTGGCGGCGGCTTCAGCGGAGGTGTTTCACGAGGCAGTGGCGGATTTAGCGGTGGCGGATTTAGCGGCGGGGGTTTTAATGCCGGGGGATTTAGCGGAAGCTCACGACCGAGTCCCAGCCCTTCATTCGGTGGTTCGGGTGGATCGAGGCCAGGCCAAGGTAATTTCGGAGGCGGGGGAGGATTCGATCGTGGACCTGGCGGAGTCGGTGGAGCAGGTTTGGGTCAGTCGGCAGCCGGACAACGTCCGTCTGCAGGTGCCTTTGGCCAGGGAGGCGCAGGCAGCCGAGGACTATCGTCCGAAGGAGCTGCAGCCAATCGTTTCAATGCACCTAGTCAGAACCAGCTGAGCGGGTTCCTGGGGTTGCCATCCGATGGAGGTCTAAGCCATGCGACCTTCAGTGCAAACAGGTCGGCCGGTAGCAATTTCGATGTGAACACGGGTACGAAGCAGGGGGCCGGGGGCGGCCAGGCAGCAGGCGTGACCGTGACCGGTCCACAAGGTAACACAGTCGGGAGGGCTGCAGCAGTTGGTCCTCAGGGCGGCGCAGCAGTAGTCGGGGGTGCTCAAGGGGCAGCCGGTGGAACGGCAGCACGCGGCGTTGCCGTTGGGCCCGGCGGTCAAGCCGTCGCCGCGCGCGGAGCCGTCGGTCCCGGTGGTTTCGGTGGAGGTGGGATGGTTACCTCGGGTCCAGCTGGCGTGGGTGCTGGATTTACTCGTGTTTCGCCCTCGGGACGATACACCGCTGCGGCTGCAGTGAGAGGCAATTACAACAATTGGGGAGTCTACGGTCGAGGCTGGTATGCACAGTATCCAGGTGCATGGGTCGCCGCCGGTTTGACCGCGAATGCGCTGTGGAACACTGCCACATGGGGGGCGACCGCCAGCTATTGCGGATACTACGAAGAACCGCCCGTTTACTATGACTATGGCTCCAGTGTGGTCTACGAGGATAACAACGTATACATTAACGGCGAAAACGCGGGAACTAGCGAGCAGTATTACGATCAAGCATCGAGTATCGCTGAAACAGGTGCGCAAGCGGATGCCCCAGCCGACGGAGATTGGCTCCCCTTAGGTGTTTTTGCATTTACTAACACAGATGCAGCAAGTCCAAAATCTGACATCACAATCCAACTTGCAATCAGCAAGGAGGGGATCCTTCGTGGAAACTACACCGACGCGACAACGAAACAGAATCAAGTTATCCAGGGATCGGTAGATAAACAGACCCAGCGAGCGGCTTTCACGGTGGGTGATAACCAGTCGAACATCCTAGAAACTGGTCTTTATAACTTGACCAAGGACGAAGCTCCTTGCCTGGTCCACATTGGAAAGGATCGGACTGAGCAGTGGTTACTTGTACGACTACAGAATCCAGATAGCTCATCCAGCTCGCCGCAGTGATCCCAACGCCATCGCCACCGCAGAAAAATGACTCGGCCCCTTGTTCAGGGGACGTAAGAAGATACCGGCGTCACACAGCGGCCAGTTATTTTCCGCGCGCTGCTAAAGCAACGGCCGCTTGACGGTCGTTAGCTTTGAAGGCGGTTTAGAGAAACCGATTTTCCATGGCAGGCAACACCCCCGCGCTACTGCCCCCGTCTGGGCAGTCGGCCATTGCTTAGACTTCTTTGGGTAACGTGTTTTCCGAGATAGGGTGGCAGGATTCGATGCACCACCACCGGTACTGGGTTGGTATGCACGACTACCGTCCTGCCATTGATATGACGCTCGTATCTTTCTGCTGAGGCCGAATCAATGGTTGCCAAAAGTGCTAATACGATCATTGCCGAGGTAATGAATGGTCGTTGCATGTTGCTCACCTAGATGCCATAGTATTGAGATGCTCACTCAAGATACGCTACCTCAAGAATTTGACTTAGCGCAACAAACTCGCCCGCAATGATTAATTCTTGCGAGACGCCGACCGCAAATCGCGTAAAGTTGGCGTGGCCTGAGGAAGCTGCTTGTTTGCTGGATCAATTCGGAAAGAAGTACTCGATTTACTCAAGAATGCTCTCGGATTAGTTCGTCCAGGCTGGTCGCTAAGAACCTGTCGACTGATGGCGACTTTAATGCCTATCTTTCCCTGATAGTGCCAGCAGTAGCAAGCGTTTTCCGCGCGCGCTCGGCCAAATTTTGTGCCACAGGTTTGTTGAGTTAAAGTCGGCACAACCGGCACACCGATACTCAAACAACGATGGTCTGATTCTACCTGGGGATTTGAGGTAAAGTCCACTGGGTAAAACACCTGGATGCGTATGGGAGCCATGTGCTTCTACGAGGTTGGCAAATCATCGTGAAGTGCTTTCTCTCATGAGTTGCTCGCTACTGCCGAAACGGAATTGATCGTTGGTGGCCTAGTCGGGCTCGCGATTAACGCATGCATAGCAACCATTCAAGTCATGATTGATTTCATAGGTTTTTTCGTAATCGGCGCATCTTCGATAGAGATCCGCCTCGCACAATCTGGACGACGCAATGCAATACTTCTGGCTGAAACAAATCAGTTTAGTTTTCCTCTCATTTGCGTTTTGCTTTGGATTGACCACTGAGACTTACGCCCAGTCTTTTGGAACGGAATTACATAACGTCATGATGCCGGCGTCGGGTGGCATGGGTGGCGTCAGCATTGCCAGACCGCAAGACTTGACAAGTGCCATGAATGCGAATCCGGCAGCTTTGACTCAGTTTCATGGTACGCAATTCTCATTCGGTGGTGGCTGGGCCGAGCCGACTTTCAACTTGACGCAAACCAGCAATATTCCCATCTTGGGTCAGAATCCATTGATCGAGCCATTTTCTGCAAAGTCGACGGCCCCTGGCGTACCTGTGGGAAACATCGGCGTGACCCAAGACATCAGCGAACTGGGACTGCCGGTAACGCTGGGCGTTGGCTTTATCACCACGGCTGGAGCCATCGCCGACTATCGACAAGTGCCTGAAAGCAATGGTACGAACGCGGCGCTGGCGATTTTTAGTTTACCCGTGTCGCTGGGCGTCGATCTGACCGACCGCTGGTCGATTGGGGCGAATACAGCGTTGGGAATTGCATTTTTCGACGGACCGTTTGTTGGAGTCGGAGGCATGACACCCGACTATGCCTTGCGTGGAACCATCGGAACCAACTACCTGTTGACCGATACAACTACCGTCGGTGGATATTATCAAACTGAGCAGTCGTTTAGGTTTGACAATGCCTTCCAAATTAATTCACCTCTACTGACGGAATCTCGTGATGTGTCAATGGACCTGCCTCAAAACATCGGCTTTGGAGTTGCCAACTCAGCCTTGATGGAGGGTAAATTGCTGCTGGCCGGTGATGTGCTCTACAAACTCTGGGACGATGCGGAGTTATATCAGGCGATCTACGATAACCAATGGGTCGTTCAAGTCGGAACCCAGTACACGCATGGACGATACCGACTTCGCTCCGGATACGTCTGGGCGCAAAATCCACTCGATGACACACCCGGTAACAACTTGGGTGGCGTGATCCAACCGGGCGACTTGGCCGCGGTTCGCTATTCCCAGGGCTTGCTAGCTGTCACCAGTCAACACCGACTTTCGTTTGGGCTTGGGGTCGCCGATGTATTGCCCGGCGTTGACGTTGACATGATGGCTGGCGGGATGTTTCGCGACAGCCAGCAGCTAGGCAACCATACGTCTACATCGATCGAAAGTTATTGGATCGGCTTGGGCTTATCCTGGCGATTTGGACGCGGAGGGTGCGGTCCAATTTCCGCCCCCGACCGTTGGTGTTCAAAAACTAATTGAAAAGTTCGCGTTCCTCTGCCAAGTATTTCAAGGTTTGTTTGAATTGACTTTGGCGGATTTTATAGAAAACAATTCGCGGTCGCCTAGATGAAGCAACTCGCGAATCTCTGAAATCGCCGCTACGGTTGTCTGCTATACCACCGCCAGCGCTTCCTCGCGAGCGAACGCGAGATGAGAGTGGTTGATGTTGGGTGCGTTGACGAAGTAAGCGTGAAGTGTCCTCAAGAAATTGACACGTTGGAATCGGACCAGGTAGCTGCGAAGCAGCGTTCCAATGGTGGCTACTTGTTCTCGATGTTTCGCGACGGCCGCCCTTCCAAGAAGTGCTTGTTCCGCTTGACCAAGCATCTTAGCCACCCACTGAGGAATCCGTCTCGGCTGCATTTTCAGCTGGCCTGTTTTTATTGTCCGTTTGCCTTAGTGACGATGAGAGGTAGGATAATTGCCCGTGGCGCGAGGACCGAACTTGCAAAACGTTTTGATTTCACACAGGAGCAGCAATGTACAAACCCGATCGATTGATGGCATTCTGTGATGGAGTTATAGCCATTGCCATAACCTTACTGGTCCTCGGATTGGAGATTCCGTCAGTCCATGACGTACCTGAACGAAAACTGAGTACTTACTTATTCGAGTCTATTCATCCGCTGCTCGGCTATGTCAGTAGTTTCGTGCTTGTTGGCACTTACTGGTTGCAACATTACGTGATCTCGCACTTCATCACCAAGGTGAACCGTTTCTTCGTCGCTTTGAATGGAATTTTCTTATTAAGTGTTTCCTTCGTTCCCTTTCCGACCGGCCTGCAAGCCAGCTATCGCCATGACGAAATGGCTATGGTCATCTACGGTTTGACCCAAGCAACCTGTGGATTGTCGTTGCTGGCGATTTGGACTTATGCAACAACAAACCATCGGCTAGTCGCCTCAAGCACTTCGGACAAAATCATCAGTAGCATGAAATGGCGAATCGGGCTTACACCCATCATTAGCCTCGCAGCATTGGCGGTGTCCTACATCAACATTGACTTGTGCCGAGTCATGTTCCTGGCTATTCCGATCGTTTATCTTTCGCATCGCACGGTCGATGACGAAAGGGGGCGATTGGAAAAATAGCACCGATATGACCCTATAGACATGATCTGCATTTTGCCGCGTGGTAAGGTCGCATTTCAAATGCTCGTCAAAGCGAACGGTGAGATTCATTTGAGGAACTTTAGATACGGTGACTCGATTCAATTCATCGGTTCGACGGAAATGCGCGTCGGTGAACCATACATCGAGAGGAGTTGATGCTGACACTTTTTTTCCCAATGGTTACTTGGTACCGAGAGCTGACGACGGCGGCAGGCCGGAACGGCCCAAAGCTTTAGAACGAGAGCCGGACTCAAGCTTTGTCTGTACGTACGTGTTTGTGGGAGCCTTAGGTGAGCAATCCCCCAGGGCAAACTAGCCTTCGGCGGCGAAGCGGCAGATTCTTGTAGCTATGGTGTGGAGATCACTTTCACCGATAGCGGAAACTGCACTGAAAGCCGCCCCGCCCATTGACAGAGGGCGGTCCAACCGCTGTAGTTGACTGGGATCTCATTTTTAGAAAAAAGATTAAGTCGGCGGGCTCGCTTAAAGGAGCGAATATAGCCCTTGTCGCTACAGCTTCGCTGCCCGTCGATGACGCCATTGGCACCCAAACACCGGAAATCTATTTTGAGTCCACGTAGCCACGTTCGACAGCATCTCGGCTCGAAGCTTGCATTGAAGTTGTTTTTTCCGCAAAGTGGTCGCGCGTCGAGGGATTCGATTTTCATTGTAGACCACTCGGAACGCCCAGCTTCAGGTAGCCGTTCGTGCGTAAGGTCGAACCGTCTGTGCCCGTCCTTGGGCACATAGCACTTCGCTGCTCCAGAATCCGTTTCCTAAAACTTTCGCCTGCAACATGGGCATTGTCCCTCGAACCCCCTAACGAGCGTCTTGAACGATGAAGGCTGCGGTAGGCTCAATATCGCCCGGAATGCCAGAGGAGCTCGATGTGCATAATGGCGGTAGGTAATTCCACCTGCCGAGTGCCCCAGGATTTCAACGGATGACTCTGGCACATGCTCGTCATAGTACGTCGCGCACGTTTTGCGGAGGTCCTTGAAAACCCAGAGTCGCTCGTCCCCGGATTCAATGTCGCGTTTCGGAGATATACCGGCCAAATTACAGAGTTGGCGGAATCGAATGTTCGGACGAGTCCCGCCACCGAGGAAGATTGGGGCATCCGGATCTGGCTCGCCGTGGCAAAGGCTCTTCAAGTGGAGCCTAACGGTGCGGTTCATTGGACGCCAAAACGCCTTTTTTGTTTTCACACACCGATAGTAGAGCCAGCCCCAAGGTGATGACTCTTTGAGCTCCCGGTCAGGCGACTGCCGTCCCCATGAAATATGACGCCATCGGATCGGCTCATGGAACGGCAATGTCTTCCAGACCGTTCCTGTATCAACTCCGTAATTGAAGAAGACAACTAAAGCCGATCGCCAATATCTCCCGACCGGCCAAGCTTCGTTGCAACCTCGAGGACTCCTCATCTGATGCGTTGCAAAGTAGAGGGCATTGATCTCCGATTTCGTCAGATAGTATTTCCCAGCGACGTCTCGTTGTGGCTTGTGTCTTGGAAATCGTGGTAGAGCGTCTAAGAGGTCGTGCTCCCAAGTGGGCGCAACGCCAGAACATCCTCAGCGGGCAAGGCAAATTGGTATAAAATTCTGGCTCGCTACTTACTCAGGAGAATAGAGCCCTGAGTCTGCCGGTTGACTGGGGCGGCGGCAAGGCGGGCTACAGACACCAAGGAGAGATGTTGAGTAAGGCCCTGCGAGGACTAGTTGCGGGCGTCGGTGCGTGGAAGATGGGGGGCGGTTGCCTGTCCACCATCCTCACCACCGTCAGGTTGTTAAACCCATCAATCGAACGTTTTGCGGACCGCGCCTGTGGTGCAACCGTCTCGGCTGGACCGATCGCTCCGCTCAGCAATATTTGATGCGTCAGCTCCTCTGGCACTACTGCTGTACTCGTTCGTAAACCGTCTCGACGGCCTTCGACTCTTCGTCGCCGATAATATTGTACGCAGTGATTGTCAAATGATCTTCGTCGATCAATTCAAATTCTGTTCGCCATCCGCCCTGTGGTTCGCCCGCCGCCCAGTCGTATTTGCCACAAACGGAAAAGCCCCGCTCGGTCGCATTCCCCTCGCTGAACAAGATAGCGTTACTCATGTGAAAATCATCGATCCATGAAATTTGAAACTTGTTCGTCACGCCATTCATCGCAAGCGTCTCTTCACCGTACCGTGGCTTGCCTTTCATAGATCCTTGGTAAGAATGCCGAAAGAAGTTCCCGTTCAGCACCGACACGATCTCACCGGAAATCTTCGACTCATCAACCAGTTTTCCTGGTTCGAACCAAGTCTTCACCGTCCCCTGCCACCTGCCAACACATTTTTCGAGAAACGTCTTCGGTTCGGCCATTTTTTGCGACTCTTACGGCTTCGTATTTTGACCTTCGGAATTCGCCTCGTCATCCTTCGGCAGCACCGTGGCGGCAACCGCTAACATAATACACCATCCTGACAGAAATCATCTTCGTGAACAATTCCATCGACCGGCCCTCTCAAACAAATTTCAGCTACTAGCTGCTTTTCTTGGAGGCGGTGGTGGTTCACACGTTGTGGATGCAAGGCGGCCCGTCGGTCTGGCAGCAAGCTCATCGCAAGCGTACATAGGCGTAAGTGATTTTGATCCGTCACGGCGGTTAATTGGGGTGTAGGTTTGAAGCGTTGTTGCAAATGAATTCTGCAATTCGCAAGGAGAACCGTAGCGTGCCTGGAACAACCAGCCAATCCAAGCTCCAGCTCTGGCAGGAGCGCTTCGAACAATTTCAGCAGAGTCAGCAGAGCGTCGCACAGTTCTGTGCTTCGCTGGGCTGCACC